>JAGPDF010000001.1 GCA_018057705.1 Thermoanaerobaculia bacterium
GCGTGAAGCCAGGCTCGAGGCCGGCGTACTTCCTCAGGCGCGCCAGCGCCGCCTGGCGCCGCTCGGCCGGAACCCGGTCGTCGAGCAGCGCGCGCAGGCCGCCGAAGATCTGGGCATGGACGTTGAAGTAAGGCAGGTCGTACTTCTCCGAGAGGCGGGTGCCGCGCACGTTGTCCTCGGCCGCCTGGATCAGGATCTCCAGATCCTGCCGGACGTCGCCGTCCTTCTCGGCGGCGAGCCGCTGGCGCAGCGTCGCGATCGCCCCCTCGACGTCGCGCACGAGCCGCTCGTTGAGGTCGAGCGGGAACTGGCTGACCGCCTCGTCGAAACCGTCGACGCCGATGCGCGCCGCGCCCTCGGGCCCATATTTCGCCTGCACGTCGAGCAGGAGCTTGGTGTTGACGTTGCTGCGCTCCACCCAGCCAGGGCTTTCCGCCGCGACGAGCGGCAGGGATGTGACCAGAAGAAGCGGGGCGAACAGGAGGCTGCGGGAACGGATCATCGGGTCTCCTCGGAAGAGTGGAGCGGAAGCGGCGGCAGTCATCGATCCTACGCGTGCCGGGATCGAAAGTTCACTGGAAGAACCTCCCCTGGGCCGACGCCACCACCGACCGACCGGAGCAGGACGGCTTGAGCGAACGGCGGCGTCGTGCACGTCAACTTTCTGAGGCCATGGGCCAGATAGGCGGCAGCGGAGACGGCTCCGGAGAAGTCGTCGGCGAGCTCGTCTCGCCCGGCGGGGCTCGGCGCAGGGGCCGCTTGCGATTTGCCGTGTTCGCAAGTAGCCTCCCCGCTTCCATCGCAGGAAACCCTGGAGGGCGCAATGTCCCGAAGAATCCCCGATCGCCGGACGAGTGGCTTCACCCTGGCGCTGACCGCCGCCTTGCTGCTTCCGCTGGCGGCCTCCGCCGGGCTGACCCAGGCCACCTACTACTCCGAGCCCTCGGCTCTGCCGGCAGCGGAGATCGCGCTCGCGCATCTGCGCGAGGCCGCCGCCGAGCTCGACCTGACGGCGAGCGACGTCGCCGACGTCGCGGTGACGGACCTGGTGCCCTCCGGGCACAACGGCGTCACGCATGTCTACCTGCGCCAGCGGGTCAACGGCCTCGAGATCGACGGCGCCGAGATGGGAATCCACATCGACCGCCGCGGACGGATCTTCCATCGCACCGGAGCGTTCGTCCGCGCCGCCGGCAGTCGCGCCGCCGCCGTGCCGGCCTTTCCGGCGCTCGCGCCCGACCAGGCGATCCGCGCCGCCGCACAGGAGCTCGGTCTCGGCGACCGTGCAGCGGACCTCACCCTGGTCGAGAGTCTCGGCGGCTTCGACCGCCGGACGGTCTACTCGAGCCCGGCGCTCTCCGAGGCCGAGATTCCGGTCCGCCTGCGGTACCTCCGCGCCCCCGGCGGCGACCGTCTGACGCTCGCCTGGAATCTGAACCTCAAGGTGACCGGCGACTCCGGCTGGCTCGATCTCTGGGTCGACGCCGCGAACGGCACGATCGCGAGCCGGGTGAACTGGACCGCGGAGGCCGATGCCACCTACAGCGTCTTCGCGTCACCCAAAGAATCGCCGGACGACGGCCCGCGCACCGACGAGGTCGATCCCGATCTCACTGGCGGCACCGCCCCGGCCAGCGGCGCCAGCCCCTATGGCTGGCACGACACCAACGGCGTGCTGGGAGCCGAAACGTTCGTCACCTCCGGCAACAACGTCAACGCCTGCACCGACATCGACGCCAACAATCTCTGTGACCCCGGCAGCCAGCCGAGCGGCGGA
Organism: Thermoanaerobaculia bacterium; assembly: GCA_018057705.1. Taxonomy (NCBI): domain Bacteria; kingdom Pseudomonadati; phylum Acidobacteriota; class Thermoanaerobaculia; species Thermoanaerobaculia bacterium. The sequence continues at coordinate 1,778 of JAGPDF010000001.1, forward strand.
GCGGCGCCACCGCTCGTCTTTCAACCGGTGCTCGACCTCTCGACACAGCAGCCGGCCGACTATCGTGACGCCGCGGTGGTGAACCTCTACTACTGGAACAACATCATCCACGACGTCGCCTATCAGTACGGATTCAACGAGGCGGCGGGCAACTTCCAGGAGAACAACTACAGTCGCGGCGGGCTCGGCAGCGACTCGGTCAACGCCGACGCCCAGGACGGCTCGGGCACCAACAACGCGAACTTCGGTACCCCGCCGGATGGCTCCAACCCGCGTATGCAGATGTTCGTCTGGACCAACCCGTTCAGCCAGTTCGTGACCGTGAACTCGCCGGCTGGGATCGCCGACTCGTACGTCGCCAACCCCTCCAACAACGGCGGCGTGGGCAACGGCCTGACCGCCGACCTGGCGCTCGTCGTGGACGGCACGGCGCCGACCGACGATGCCTGCCAGGCGGTCACCAACGACCTCACCGGCAAGATCGCTCTCATCGTCTGGAGTGAGGGAATCTGCAACTCCAGCGCCTTCATCCTGAACGCCGCCAACGCCGGCGCCGTGGGCGCGATCATCGTCGACGTGACGGTCGATCCGCTGACCAACTTCGGCGGCAACGCCGCCATCCCATCGGTCGCGGTGGGATCGACCGATGGCCAGCTCCTTCTCACGACGATCGGTAGCCAGACGATCAACGCCACCCTCGAGGACAACCCGGCGGGCCAGATCAACCGCGACAGCGATCTCGACGCCGGCGTCATCGTCCACGAATACGGCCACGGAATCTCGAACCGGCTGACCGGCGGTCCCGCCAACACCAGCTGCCTCGGCAACCAGGAGCAGATGGGCGAGGGCTGGAGCGACTGGCAGACCCTCTACCTGCACGCCGCTCCGGGCGATACGGCGACGACGCCGCGACCGGTCGCCACTTACCTCACCTTCGAGAACGCGGCGACCGGTTTCGGCATCCGCGCCTTCCCCTACAACACCGACGAAATTGCGAATCCGCTCACCTACAGCGACATCCCGACCCAGTCGGTGCCGCACGGCGTCGGCGCGGTCTGGGCGAACACCCTGTGGGAGATGTACTGGAATCTGGTCGGCGAGTTGGGCTACGACCCGGATCTCTACTACGGCAGCGGTGGCAACAACATCGCCTACCAGCTGGTCCTCGACGGCATGAAGCTGCAGCCGTGCAACCCGGGCTTCGTCACCGGCCGGGATGCGATTCTCGCCGCCGACCAGTCAAACTACGAGGGCGATCTCTCCTGCGCCATCTGGAACGCCTTCGCCGAGCGCGGGGTCGGCTTCGGTGCGAGCCAGGGCTCGAGCGGTGTGCTCGGCGACGAGACGGAGAGCTTCACGCTGCCCTCCGCGTGCGTCGACCTGATCTTCGCCGACAGCTTCGGCATCGGCACCGATCGCTGGAGCAACGTCGTCGACTGATCGCGCCACACCGGCAGCGATCTTCTCCTAGAAGGGGCCGCTCCACGGAGCGGCCCCTTTTTCGTTGCGGCTCGACCCCCGCCGCGGACGTAAGATGGTCGGGCGATGGCGAAGCAGTACAGCCAGGGAGGTCGAGCGGCGCCGCCGCTCGCGGGGGCGCGGCCGGGGCGGCCGGTCGACGGCCGGGCGCCGCGATCGCTGCGGCAGCGCTTCTCGGCTCTCGGCAACCTGCGGCCGTTTCTCCGCCTCATCTGGGAGATCCACCCGGGCTTCGCGCTCGCGACGCTCCTCCTGCGGCTTCTGCGCGCGCTGTTGCCGGTCGCGACACTCTTCGTCGGCAAGTGGATCATCGACGAGGTCCTGCGGCTCGCCTCTCTGCCCCATCTGCCGGGAGCGCCGGCGGACCTCGGGGGCTGGCTCGCGAGCGGGCACCTGCGCCCGCTCCTCACTTTTCTCGGCCTCGAGCTCGCCCTCGCGGTGCTCTCGGACGTCGTCGGGCGGCTGGTCTCTCTCCTCGAGGCGCTGCTCGGCGAGCGCTTCTCGAACACCGCGAGCATCCGTCTCATGGAGCACGCCGCCACCCTCGATCTCGAGGACTTCGAGGACAGCGAGATCCAGGACCAGCTCGATCGCGCGCGCCGCCAGGCCTCGGGTCGCACGGGCCTGCTCTCCCAGATCCTCGGCCAGGCGCAGGATGTCGTCAGCATCATCGCCTTCGCCGCCGGGCTGACGGTCTACGCCCCCTGGCTCATCGTGCTGCTCGCCTTCGCGGTGATCCCGGCATTCCTCGGCGAGAGCCACTTCAATGCCCAGAGCTACGAGCTCGCCTGGCGGCGGACGCCGGCGCAGCGCGAGCTCGACTACGTACGCGCCACCGGCGCCAGCGTCGAGACCGCGAAAGAGGTCAAGATCTTCGGCCTGAACGCCTTCCTGATCGCGCGCTACCGCGAGCTCGCCGAGGAGTTCTACCGCGCGAACCGGGCGCTTGCCGTGCGGCGCGCCGGTTGGGGAGGGCTGCTCACCACCGTCGGCACGATCGGCTATTACGGCGCCTACGCCTATCTTGCCTGGCGCACGGTTTCGGGCGCACTGACGATCGGCGACCTGACCTTCCTCTCCGCCTCCTTCCGGCGCCTGCGCAACCTCCTCGAGGGGCTGCTCATCGGCTTCTCGCAGGTCGCCGGCCAGGCGCTCTATCTCGACGACCTGTTTTCGTTCTTCGACATCCGGCCGGAGATCGGCTCGCCGGCCGACCCGCTGCCCTTCCCGCAACCGGTGCGCCAGGGCTTCGTCTTCGAAGACGTCGGCTTCCGCTACCCGGGAGCCGAGCGCTGGGCGGTGCGCCACCTCTCCTTCGAGTTGCGGGTCGGCGAGGTGCTGGCACTCGTCGGCGAGAACGGCGCCGGCAAGACGACGCTGGTCAAGCTCCTGGCGCGCCTCTACGACCCGGACGAAGGCCGCATCCTCCTCGACGGCCGCGACCTGCGGGACTACGACCTCGAGGGGCTCCGCGGCCACATCGGCGTCATCTTCCAGGACTTCGTGCGCTATCACCTGACCGCCGGCGAGAACATCGCCGTCGGCCGGATCGAGGCGAAAGGCGATCACGAGCGCATCCGCGAAGCGGCGCGACGCAGCCTCGCCGACGAGGTGATCGAGCGCCTGCCGGCGGGCTACGACCAGCTCATCGGACGGCGCTTCAAGACCGGCGTCGAGCTTTCCGGCGGCGAGTGGCAGAAGATCGCCATCGCGCGGGCCTACATGCGCGATGCCGACGTCCTGATTCTCGACGAGCCGACCGCAGCGCTCGACGCTCGCAGCGAGTTCGAGGTCTTCGAACGCTTCGCCGAGCTCTCGCGCGGCAAGACCACGGTGCTCATCTCGCACCGCTTCTCCACCGTCCGCCGCGCCGACCGGATCCTCGTCCTCGCCGACGGCGAGATCGAGGCCGCCGGCACCCACGAGGAGCTCCTGGCCGGAGGCGGCCGCTACGCCGAGCTCTTCGACCTCCAGGCCGCCGGCTTCCGCTGAGTCGACGGCGGGCGGCGAAGGCCCCTTCCGATCGCGCGCTGACGAGTCGAAGACTCCGGCAGGCTCGCGTCCCGGGCCTCGCTCGAGAACGGAAACTGGTGAATAATCCGCCCTCGTTTCTGACTCCCGAGGAGCCGATGCCGGAGAGTGACGAGCGACACTTGCGAAGCGGGCCGCGCAGCAGCGCCATGGTGCTCGCGGGTCTGCTGTGCGGCTTCTGCACCGGCGGCGAAGCGCTGCGCGCGCAGACGGCCGCCGATGCCACGGACGCCGGTTCGGCGGATCGGACGGGCTTGCCGGTGGCGGGGCCTCCGACGACCGACGGCGACTCGCATCTGGGCGGCGATCTCCTCGGCCTCCGGCCCTGGCTGGCAAGCCGTGGAATGAGCCTCGAGGCGCTCCTCCTCGGTGACCTGTCGCGCAACTTCCGCGGCGGCATCAGCACCGGCAAGGAGGCATTTCGGCATCTTCTGGAGGTGAGCTTCACGCTCGCGACGGAGCCGCTCTTCGGATTCGAGGGCGGCACCTTCTTCGTCGACTTCCAGACCCAGGACGGACGGCACGGCACGGAGAATCTCGTCGGCGATTTCCAGGGCTTTTCGAACATCGACGCGCCCGGCTTCACCGCCCTCTACGAGCTCTGGTACGAACAGGTCTTTCTCGGCGGCCGGCTGCGCCTGAAGCTCGGCAAGATCGACGCCAGCAACGAGTTCGCCTTCGTCGAGCATGGCGGCCCGCTGATCAACTCCTCGGCCGGCTTCAGCCCGACGATCGTGGGCCTCCCCACCTATCCCAACCCGGCGACCGGCGCGGTCCTCTTCGCCTCGCCGGTCGAGAGCCTGTACTTGGGCGGCGCCCTCTTCGACGGCGCGACCCAGGCCGGCCAGCCCACCGGCACGCGCGGTCCCGCAACGCTGTTCGGCGAGCCGAGCGATCTCTTCCTCATCGCCGAAGCCGGAGTCCGGCGCACCACCGCGAGCGGCCGGCTACGCCGCGCCGGCCTGGGCATCACGCACCACACCGGCACCTTCGACCGGCTGGACAGCGGCAGTACCGGAGCGACCTCGGAGGGCGCCACCTCCTTTTACCTGGTGCTCGACCAGCATCTCGAGCGCCAGTCGCTCCAGCCGTCCACTGGAGAGCGACCGGGGAGTCCGACCATCGACGGCTTCCTGCAGATCGGTGTCACCGACGACCGGCTCTCGGCCGTAGACCTGCACACCGGCGGCGGAGTCGTCTGGAACGGCTATCTGTTCGGGCGGCGAGCGGACAGCTTCGGCGTCATGGGTACCTACGTTCGCTTCGGCGACGGCGCGCGCGCGGCGGGCATCGCCGTCGACGACTACGAGCTCGCCTGGGAGCTCTTCTACCGCTTCGAGGTCACTCCCTGGCTGCACTTGAAGCCCGACCTCCAGTACATCGTCCACCCCGGCGGCGTCGGCAACCCGGACGCCTTCGTCGGCACCCTGCGCCTCGAGCTAACGCTCTAGCCCGGGCGCGGCTTCGGCGACGTCTGCGCGGCGGTTGGGGGCCCCCTTCGGGGAGTCCCGGACCGCTGCCACCGCAGCGGTTGCCGACCAGGCGGTGGTGTTTCCCGACGCGAAACCGTCGGCGAAAATCAACCGGTTGCTCAAGGCGACCGCCGCCCTCCAGAAGCCGCCGTCGAGCCGGTAGGTTCCGACCACGAGAGGGACTCCGGCGTCGGGCTGACCGATCGTTCCACTCAGCGCATAGATTCCCGCGGCCGAGACGCCGCCGCCGGCGTCGATCGTGCGCCAGGTGGAGTTCAGCGCCTGGGCCCGCAGCGCCGGGCACGAGAACGAGGTGACCGTCACGAGCCCGAAGGCCATCGCAGCCATTGCAGCCGTCACGGCGCGGCGAGCACCTCTGGGCATCGCCGCGCGAGCGCCGCGAGGAGGCATCGTTCCCGGTGCGCTCATGGCAGCTTCACGTAGACCGGAACCAGCCCCGACTCGTCATCGACGGGCCCGAGGGCGACACCAATCACAGGAGTGCCCTCGGTAACCTCCATGCCCTCGAGCGAGCGCGTGCGCAGCGGCCGCACGGTGCCCTCGTCTTCCGCCACGGTGAGGCGCTGCCCGGCTTCGACCGATTCGGCGCGATCGATGCGCACCCATGTGACGCCGCGCACCGTCAGCGCGACGAAGTCGCCCGGTTCGGCCGGCCCGGGGAGGCTCTCCAGGGCAAAGGCATCCTCGCCCTCCTTGCCCGGCCTCGGCACCAGCGCCATCCGGGTACGGACCACCCCGATCACTCCCAGGCGGTCCGGTCCCGCGGCGGCGCCGACCTGCGGAATGAAGTCGTGGGCCCCGACCACGCCGGCACCGAATCCGGTCGCTGCGACGACCTCGCCGCCGAGGAGCGGCCGGTCGCCCGCGACGCGGGCGATCTGGGTCTCGCCAGCGGCGAAGACGTTGCCGGCCTGGATGTTGTCGACGCTGTAGAGCGCCCACTCTCCGGAGGCGTTCGCGGTGTTCGACCAGAGGCCGTAGGTGCTGACGCCGGGCGACGGAATGTAGACGCCGTAGTTGCCGACATCCGGGGGGCTGCCGATCTGGATCGAGTCATCGCCGGTGTCGAGAATCCGGATGCCGTCGGAGCCGGTGGTGTTCTCGATGACCAGGCTGTAGTCCGCCGACGGCCCGATGCGCAGGCCGCCCTCGTTCGGTACGGTCAGCCGCAGTCCGGCGTTGTAGAGATGCCAGTCGCTCGTGGTGCCGTTGTAGTAGGTCCAGGCCCGGAACGAGCCGTTGGTGGCGAAGCCGTAGAACGGCCAGCCCGCGGCGTCGCTGGTCTCGACATACATGCCGCCGTACTGGTCGGCACCGCCGATGTAGCGCACGCCGAAAACCTCGTTGCCACTGATCCGGAAGTCGCGCCCCACGCCGACGAAGCTGGTGGCCTCGCTGGTGTAGAGATTGGGCATCGAGAGCGCCATCGGCGCCGGCGCGACGGACTGGCGCGGCGCCAGGGTGCTGTAGGCGCCGATGCTGGCGCCGGGGCGGACGCGAATCTCGAGCCAGCGCGCTCCGCCGCCGAAGACCCCGGCACCGAAGTCGAGCGTCGCCGTGAAAACTCCGGCGGTGGTGGCGAGATCGCCAACCGTCACCGTCGGTCCCTGCTGAGCGCCGCCGGCGGCGGCGTCGAAGAGCAGGAACTCGAAATCCCAGGCGCCGGTGGCCACCACTCCCGACTGGGTGAGAAACCCCTGATAGGTGAAGCCCGTCCCGACGAGCGCCTCGACGACGCCGCCGGAGTCGCCTGGAGTCATGCTCTGCGGGAGCGCGGGAGTCGCGAAGGCGCCGCCGAGCAGGAGGGCGTTCGCGAGGGCGATGACTGTCCGCTTTCCGTTCATGTCTCACCTCCGGTCGCAACGGGGGAAGGCCCCCCGTGGGAAGCCGTGCAGGAACGAGATGTACTCAGATGGTAGTACCCCAATCGCCGGCGCCAAAGGACAGGCTGTTCTCAGGGCCTTGCCAGGATGCGGCCTGGGTCCCGCACGTATCGTGGCAAGATGGAAGATTCACGGCGGTCGCCGACCGTGACCGGCGGCGAAGGAGCAGCAACCAAGTGACCATCGAAAAGGCGCGGGCCTTCCGCGTCACCGGCCTGGATTGTGCCGAGGAGATCGCTGCGCTGCGGCGCGAGCTCGGGCCGATCGTCGGCGGCGAGGCGCGGCTGGGCTTCGACCTGCTGCGCGGCCGGATGACGGTCGACGCGGCGGCACGGCGGATCCCCGACGCCGCCATTCTGGATGGGGTGCGCCGGGCGGGGCTCGCGGCCGAGCCCTGGCGGACCGCGGGCGAAGAGCGCGGCGGCTCCGGCGAGCGCCTGCGGCGGCGACGCCGGCTCCTGACCGTCCTTTCCGGCATGGCGGCGGCTGCCGGCTTCCTCGGCCACGCGCTCCTCGCCGGCGACCTCGGCGCGGCCCTCGGCCGCGAAGGACTGGGCGGCGAGCTGCCGGTCCCTCTCCTCGCCCGTCTCTTCTATGCCGTCGGTATCGCGGCCGGAATCGTCCCGGTCCTGCCCAAGGCCTGGCTGGCGTTGCGGCGGCTGCGCCCCGACATGAATCTCCTGATGACCATCGCCATCGCCGGCGCGATCGCCATCGGGGAGTGGTTCGAGGCCGGCACCGTGGCCTTTCTCTTCGCGCTCTCGCTGACGCTCGAGGCCTGGAGCATCGGCCGGGCACGGCACGCCATCGCCAAGCTCCTCGACCTCGTGCCGCCGATGGCGCGCCTGGTCACGGCGCAGGGCGAGCGCGAAGTCCATCCGTCGGAGGTCCCCGTCGGGGCCCGGATCGCGGTGCGGCCCGGGGAGCGGCTGGCGCTCGACGGCCGGGTCGTCGCCGGGCGCTCGACGCTCGACCAGGCGCCGATCACCGGCGAGAGCCGGCCGGTCGAGAAGGCGCCCGGAGACGAGGTCTTCGCCGGCTCGATCAACGGTCCGGGCGCCCTCGAGATCGAGACCACCGCCCCCGCCGAGGCGACGATGCTGGCCCGGATCCTGCGACTCGTCGAGGAGGCCCAGGCACGCCGCTCCCCCTCCGAGCGCTGGGTCGACCGCTTCGCCGCGATCTACACCCCGGCGGTCTTCGCCGCCGCGCTCGCGGTCGCTCTGCTGCCGCCGCTCCTCGCCGGTGCGAGCTGGAGCGAATGGGGCTATCGCGCGCTCGTCCTGCTGGTGATCGGCTGCCCCTGCGCGCTCGTCATCTCGACGCCGGTCGCGATCGTCGCCGGCCTCGCGGCCGCGGCGCGGCACGGCGTGCTCATCAAGGGAGGCGCCTTCCTCGAGGTGCCCGCCACCCTGCGTGCCTTCGCCTTCGACAAGACCGGGACGCTCACCCACGGACGGCCGCGGGTGCTCGAGGTCGTGCCGCTCTCCGGTCACGACGAACGAGAGGTGCTCGAACGGCTGGCGGCGCTCGAGGCGCGGAGCGAGCATCCGCTCGCCTCGGCCCTGCGCGGTTACGCCGCCGAGCGCGGCATCTCCGCCCCCCCCGCCGAGGAGTTCCGCGCCTTCGAAGGCAAGGGCGCCTCCGGAAGGGTCGGCGGACGATTGTTCTGGGTCGGTTCCCACCGCTACCTCGAGGAGCGCGGGCAGGAGACGCCCGAGGTCCACGCCCGCCTCGAGGCGATGTCGCAGGCCGGCCAGACCGCCGTGGTGGTGGGCAACGAAAGCCACGTCTGCGGTCTCGTCGCGGTCGCCGACGGCGTGCGGGAGAGCGCCCGCGCGACGGTCGCCGAGCTCCACCGGTTGGGGATCGAGACCACCGTCATGCTGACCGGCGACAATCGCGGCACGGCGGAGGCGATCGGCCTGGCGACCGGCCTCTCCGAGGTGCGCGCCGAGCTGCTGCCCGACGAGAAAGTGGCGGCGATCGAAGAGCTCGTCGCGCGCTACGGGCGGGTGGCGATGGTCGGCGACGGGATCAACGACGCGCCGGCTCTCGCCTGCGCTACTCTCGGCATCGCCATGGGTGGCGCCGGCTCGGACGCCGCTATCGAGACCGCCGACGTGGCTCTCCTCTCTGACGACCTGTCGCGCCTTCCCTGGCTCATCGGACACTCCCGGCGGACGCTCGCGGTGATTCGCCAGAACATCACTTTCGCGCTCGCCGTCAAGGCGCTCTTCGTCGCCCTCACCTTCCTCGGCACCGCCTCGCTCTGGGCGGCGATCGCCGCCGATATGGGAGCGTCGCTCCTCGTCGTCGCCAACGCCCTCCGCCTGCTGCGCGGCTGAAGGCCTGGCCAGGCGGCAGCGGGACCGCAATCTTCGCCGAGGGGAGGCCGTCGGCCTTCCGCAGGACTCGGATCGGCCTCCAGCCGCGATATCGTCAGCGCATGATCCGGAAAACGAGCCTCGAGCCGGGCGCGCACTCCGCGGCAGCAAGGTCGGGTATGTGGCTGGCGCTCTGCCTCACCCTTCCGCTCCCAGCGCTGGCAGTCGTGGTGGCCAGTCCGGTTGCCGGTCTCCAGCCTGTCGCGCCCGTCGCCACCCCAGACGCCGACGAGGTCTGGATCACCCTCGGCGCGGACGCCTTCGCGACGGCGAGCCGCCTCTTCGTCGCCGGCGCGGACGGCCTGGCTCTCACCCGCATCGCCGAGGTCGAGGGCGTCGTCCTGACCCGCGTGCCGCGCTCGGAGCTGCCGGCGTTGAGCGCGCGCATCCATGACGAGCTCCGGCGCTGCGGCGGCTACTTCGCCCACGAGAGCCGTGCCGAAGGCGAAGCGGCGCTCGCCCGCCTCGCCTCCCCGCCGCAAGGATCGGCACCAGCCGCGCTCCCCTTCGCGATCGACCGGCCGAACGAAGTCGCGGCCCTCGCGGGCGCGATCGACGAGGCGCAGATTCTCGCCACGATCACCACCCTGTCGACGAGCTTCCCCAATCGCTATCACGCCCACCCGTCGGGAACGGCGTCCGCGAACTGGATCCGCGATCTCTGGGCCGGTTACGCCGCCGCTCGCCCCGAGATCACCGTCGAGCTCTACTCACACGCCGGGATCACGCCGCAGCCCTCCGTCGTCCTGACGATCCCGGGGACGACTCTTGCCGACGAGGTCGTCATCCTGGGCGGGCATCAGGACTCGATCAGCTCGGGTTGCTCATTCAATGCCAACTGCACCGCACCGGGCGCCGACGACGACGCCTCGGGGATCGCGACGCTCTCCGAGGTGCTGCGGGTGGCACTCGCGGCCGGTTTCGCCCCCCAGCGCACCGTGAAGTTCATCGCCTATGCCGCCGAAGAGGTCGGGCTCGATGGCTCGGACGACATCGCCGCCGATTACTCCGCGGCGGGCGTCGATGTGATTGCCGTGCTGCAGCAGGATATGACCGGCTACAACGGGTCGGTCGAGGATTTGGCGCTCATCTCGGACTACACCCACCCGGATCTCACCGCCTTTCTCGGCGAGCTGCTCGATACCTATCAGCCCGGCCTCCTCTGGACCACGACCACCTGCGGCTACGCCTGCTCCGACCACGCTCCATGGACGAGCCGCGGCTACCGCGCGGCGTTCTCCTTCGAATCCAGGTTCGGCGACTACAATCCCGAAATCCACTCCATCGACGACACCGTCGCGACACTCGGCGGGAGCGCCGCGCACGCCGCGAAGTTCGCCCGTCTGGCGGTTGCCTTCCTGGTCGAGACCACGCTCGACGGCTCGGGTCTCTTCAGCGACGGCTTCGAGACCGGCAACGCCAGCAGGTGGTCCGCCGCCGTCTCGCCGTAGTCGCCCGCGCTCCGGGCGCCCAGCACGCCGACGGTCCCCGTCGTCGGTTCGCCGGTCTTCGCGGACGGGCGGCCCGCAACCGGTTTCAGCCAGGACCTTCACCCGGCGAGCGTGTTAACTACCTACAGGCCACCCGGCTGCCGCGTAGAAATTGCTCTTCCCGCGGAACGACAGAACGGCTACTTTTCAGAGGCGCCCGGAGGGGCGGCGACCCGTGACGCCGCCGTTCGACGCAGCATCTCGAACCCGCTTCTGAAAGGGGACTTCTCATGCTCTGGACCATCTTCGTCATCCTCGTCATCCTCTGGCTGCTCGGCCTCGTGACTTCGTACACGATGGGCGGCTTCATCCACATCCTGCTGGTGGTGGCCGTGGTCATCCTGATCTTCCGGCTGGTCACCGGGCGGCGGCTCTGATGAGCCCGCTCAAAATCGTGGCGCTGCTGCTCGTCGTCGGCGGCATCGTCGGGCTGATCTACGGCGGCTTCACCTACACCAAGTCGACCCACGACGCGAAGATCGGTCCGCTCGAGTTTTCGGTCAAGGACAAGGAACGGGTCAACGTTCCCGTCTGGGCCGGCGTCGCCGCCATCGTGGTCGGCGGCGTGCTGCTCGCCACGGGGCGGAAGACTTAGTCCGCCCTCGTGTCGCCGGGGATCGAGCATGAAGCCGCGTGAGCACCCATGCGACTTGCTGAGAACGACGTGACCCCCGAAGGGCAGGGCCGTATCCGCGAGCCCGGCCCTTCCGGCGGCACGATCCCGGAGCGCCGAGCTCGATGACCAGAGTCAACCGACAGATCATCCTCGCGGCCCGGCCGTTCGGATTCCCCCGAATCTCGGACTTCGAGCTCGCCTACACCTCCCTGCCCTCGCCGGCCGAAGGGGAGGTGCTGGTGCGAACGGTCTATCTGTCGCTCGACCCCTACATGCGGATCCGAATGAACGCCGGCGGCGCGGATTCCGACTCGATCGGCCTCGGAGCGGTCATGACCGGTGGTGCGGTCGGCTTCGTCCTCGAGTCCGCGGATCCCGCATTCGAGGTCGGGGACTCCGTCTTTGGCATGCTGGGCTGGCAGGAGTACGCCGTCGCCCGGGCCGGCGAGCTGCGCAAGCTCGATGCCGCTTCCGCCCCGATCTCCTCGGCTCTGGGCGTCCTGGGCATGCCGGGGCTCGCGGCCTATTTCGGCCTGGTCGACATCTGCGCTCCGCAGGCCGGCGAGACCGTCGTGATCTCGGGGGCCGCCGGCGCGGTCGGAATGGTCGCCGGACAGATCGCGAAACTGCGCGGCTGCCGCGTCGTCGGGGTCGCGGGCAGCGGCGCGAAGGCTGCCTGGCTGCTCGAAGAGCTCGGCTTCGACGCCGCCTGGAACTACAAGGTGGGCGACGATTTCGACTCCAGATTCGAGACGCTCTGCCCCGCCGGCATCGACGTCTACTTCGACAACGTCGGCGGCGCGATCACCGACGCGGCCATGCGCCACCTCAATCCGGGCGCCCGGATCAGTCTCTGCGGACAGAACTCGCAGTACAACCTCGAGGCTCCCGAGAGCGGTCCGCGCTGGCTCGACCAGTTGATCGTCAGGCAGGCGAGAGTCCAGGGCTTTCTGGTTTCCGCCTACCTCGACCGGTTCCCCGAGGGGTGCGCGCAACTGACCCAATGGCTGCATTCCGGGCAGCTCAAGTACCGGGAGGACGTGGCGCACGGAATCGAGGCGGCGCCGCAGGCTTTCATCGGGATGCTCCAGGGAAGAAACGAAGGCAAACAACTCGTGCAGCTATCGGAGCTCTAGACCCGGCACCGCGCCGCGGACGAAGCGTCGTTAGTTGCGCACACCTCGAAAGGACGGCGATCCATGATCAAGAACATCGAACGCACCCAGGGCGGAGTGGACTCGCTGATCGACCGCACTCGCGACGCCGTCGTCGCGGCCACGGATCGCACCGAACAGGGCATCGAGTCGGCGGCCGGGCGGGTAGTCGAGAAGGCTCATGAGACCGGCGAGAAGATCCGCGAGAAGGCCGAGTCGGCCTCGCTCGGCGCGCATCGCAGTGTCGCCGGAGCAGCGCAGGCGATCGACCACGGCTACAACAGGGCGAAGAGTGACTTGACGTGCGCCGCGGCGAAGGCGACCGACTACGTCACCGCCAACCCTGGGAAATCCCTGCTGCTCGTCGCCTCGGCCGGCTTCCTGCTGGGCCTCCTGGTCCGCGGACGGCGGACGGCGGTCTAAAGACGATGCAGCCCCGCTTCCCGGACGCCGTCGCCCGTCGCGACGCCGCCCGGGGAGCGGTCCCGATTCACCTTCCCCGGCGCCAGTAGAAGCCGCCGCCGCCAAAGACCAGGACCAGGACGATGATCAGGAGAATCAGGTTCGTGTTGCTCATGGTTGTCCCTCTCTTTCTGAAGTATGGGCAAGTCTGTTCCGTTCCTCCCCGTGCGTGAAGCGCACTTTCTACCCGGTTGCAGAGCCGCGATTCAGGTAGAAACTGCGCTGCACGAGCACCCGCCCGCCAGGTAGCCCGAGAAATCGGCAAGGGGCGCCTACCTCGGCGCGCCGGTGCGAGATCCTGAGCTCCTCGCCAGAGCTCCGCAGTCTGGATTCCGGAGACGAATCAGGCCCCCCCGTGCCTCTCCCGAAGGCTCCACGGCCCGGGTACGCCTCGGCAGCTCCGCGCAAGTCGTTGATTTCATTGAATCGAACACCTTGCCGGTCGGTCCTCTCGATGGTCAAGGGAAGGTCCCCAAGTCGGCATCGGGCTTGCGTTCGAGTGTTCTGACCCCCATGCGCCGCCCGCCCACGACTTCGCGGTTCGACAGATCGGGAGACTCCTCCCGGAGGAACCGGCATGGAATCGACGTCGGGCCCGGCGCCGGCGGACGCGCCGGTCGGAGGTGCGAACGATGAACCTCTCCTGGATCCGGTCCCGAACAACGGCAGCGCAACGCCTGTCCCACCGACTCCTCTTCACTCTCGGTGCTCCGCTGGCGCTCATGGCCGCCGCGGTGGCCCTCGCCGTCGAGAGCCGGCCGGACCTCGCAACGACGATTCTCGTCGGCGGGTTGACGGTGTCGGCGCTGCTCGGAACCGCTCTCGCGTTCCACTTCGCCCGCCGCCTGTTGCTGCCGCTCAAGGCCATCGTGAAGGCCTCCGACGCCTTGAAGAGCGGTCAGCTCTCTGCACGCGCCCTGGTCCATTGCGATGACGAGATCGGGCGCCTGGCGCGCTCGTTCAACTCGATGGCCGAGCGGCTCGAGCGCCGCGAACGCGCGGCAACGCGCCTGCACGAGCTCTCCCACCTGCTGCAGACGGCCACCGATGCCGGCGAAGCGCTGGCCATTTTCGAGCGCCTGACGCCGGTCCTGCTTCCGGGCGTCTCGGGAGCGATCTACGCCATCAGTCCGTCGCGCGACGACCTCGAACTGAAGATCCGGTTCGGCCCCGAGGTGCACGAATACAGGCCGCAGGCGGCGCCCGCCGACTGTTGGGCTCTGCGCCAGGGGCACAGCTACTCGGTCGCGGACGCCGAGCTCAAGCTCGTCTGCGAGCACCTCGGCGGTCGGCACGGCCTGCGCGACGCCTACGCCTGCCTGCCGCTGGTCACCCAGGGAGAGACCATCGGCCTGCTGCATCTCTCCTTCTCCGCCGCGACGCTCGAGGAGACATCGCTCGACCAACGCGGCGAAGAGCTCGACACCATCGCCACCGCCGTCAGCCTGGCGCTCGGCAACCTCGCGCTACGCGAGAAGCTCAAGTCCCAGTCGGTCCGCGACGGACTCACCGGCCTCTACAACCGGCGATTCCTCGAGGAGTCGCTGCCGCGCGAGATCGACCGCTGCCGGCGGCGAAATCTGCCGCTGACCGTGGTGATGGCCGATCTCGACCACTTCAAGAAGCTCAACGACACCTGGGGTCACGAGGCGGGTGATCTCGCGATCCAGAGCTTCGCAGAAACAGCCCGCCGCCACTTCCGCAGCGAGGACCTGCTCTGCCGCTATGGCGGTGAGGAGTTCTGCTTCGTCCTGCCGGAGTGTTCGCCCGAGGATGCTCTCGCCCGTGCCGAGGCGCTGCTCAGGTTCCAGCGCGAATCGAGCCTGCGTTTCGGCCGCGACGCGATCGGTCCGGTCACGACCTCGATCGGCATCGCCACCTACCCGGATCAGACCCTCGACGCCAGCGCGCTCGTGCGGCTCGCCGACGCCGCGCTCTATCGCGCCAAGCTCAGGGGAAGGGATCAACTGGTGGTGCACGACGGCTCGGCCGCGGCCTGACCGTAGAGATTCCACGAGAAAAGCGAAGGGCCGGCGATCGACAGTTCGACCGGCCGGCCCCAATGTGTCCTCGAATCCGTACTACTGCGGCGGCTTCTGACCCTCGTTCGAGCTGTTCTGCTTCTGACTCTTCTTCTTGTTCTTCTGCTGCTCCTGCTGCTTCTCCTCTTCGGTCTGTTCCTTGCCCTGCTTGCCCTTGCCGCCCTTCGGGGGCTTCGCCTCCTCGGTGGCGGCCTGGGGGGCCTTGCCCTGGCCCTTCGCCTTCACGGCGCTCGCCTCGGCGGCCTGGCGCTGGATCTGCTGGCGGTTCTTCAACTGCGCCGCTTCGCGCTCGCGCAGCAGCTGCTGCTCGGCGCGCTCCGCCGCGTGACGCTTCTGGATCTCCTGCGCATCGGCCTTGGGAGCTGCCTGTCCTTTCGCCTTGGCCGCTCCCTGGGTCTCGGCCGTGGCCGCGCCTTTCCCATCCGATCGATCCTTCGATTTCTGCTCCACCTGGGCCTTCTCGCGGCGCTGGATCTGTTCCACGGCCTGCTGCTGCTTCTGCTGGTTCGCCTTGAGCTCCTCCTGCTCACGCGCGAACTGCTTTTCGTTCACCTTCTGCGGCGCCGTCTGGACGCGCGGCGCGACCGCAATCGGCACCTTGTCGGAGTTCTGCTTGCGCTCCGAGCTCGCCGTGGGCGGCCGGTTGGCGGGAGCGGTGTCGGGGGCCTGGGCCCTGGGGGCCTTCTCCGGCTTTGCCACTTGGCGCAGTCCGGCGTTGTTGCGCTTGGCTACCTTGACCGACTCGAGCTTGGTCTCGGCCGGACGGTAGATCCGCACGACGTCCTTTTCGATCACGTTGGTGGTGGGCGCGCTCGCGTTGGCAACGCGCATGCGCTGCGCCCGCCTGCCGGTCACCCTCTCGACACGCTCGACCGGAACACCCCGATTGATCACCCGGTTGTCCACCACGGTGTAGTTGGTGATGTTCGTGGTGTTGTGGATGATCGTCACGTTGCGCGCCTCCGGCACGATGTAGCCGCCGATACGGTTGTCGAGAAAGCGGCGCTCCTCGACGAAGGCGTAGTTGCGCGGCGCGATTCCGAAGCTCAAGTTGAACCCACCGAGCTGGATGCCGACCCGCACATCGAAGCCGACGGCCGGCGGCAACGGCGCCCAGCCGATATAACCGTTGCCCTGCTGCCAGGCCACCCAGGCCGGGCCCCAGTCGGTGCCGGGGACCCACAGCCAGCCGACGTAACGGTCCCAGGCCCAGCGGCCGTAGTGATAGGTCGCCCAGCCGAAGCGCTCGTAGGAGACCCAGGTCCAGCCGTAGTCGCTCATGACCCAGCGGCCGACAGAGTAAGGACGCCAGCCCGCGTGGACGTTGCGCGGGAACCAGACCCAACCGTAGTAGGGATGCCGCACCCACTCGCCGTACGGCGAGAGCTCGTTGTAGAAGAAGCCGACCTCTACAGAGGGCGGCTGATAGCGGTTGTCGCGACCGCTGTAGTCGTCGTAGCCACCGTAGCCACCGGAGCCACCGGAGCCATCGTAGCCATTGCGATCGTAGTCGTCGTTCGACTGGCGTTCGTACCAGTCGTCACCCTCACGCCAGTCGTCTTCGTACCGGCCGGGATCGTAGCCCTGTCCCTGCTGGCCATACTGTCCCTGCGGCCCCGGCCCCGGATTACCGGGCGGGCCGTACGGATCGGACTGGGCCTCTGCCACGCCGACGGCGAATCCCGCCGCGAGCATCACCATTGCGATTCGATTCCGTCTCATTGTTACCTCCATTGGTGGAACCTGATAGTGCGGAGCAACCGACACTCCGCGGCACTGCGCGACGACCCACGGGCCGATCGCTGACGCCGCGCCCGAGTGTCCCCGAACGTGACTCCAACCTAGTCTGCAGATCTCGTGCCGGGAAGAGCACTTTCTACGCGGCTCTCCATCGTCGTCTGCGTAGTTAGTGCTCTTCCTCGCGCCCGCGCCGGGAATTAAATTGAACGCAAGCTGCGCACCGACGCGCGGCCGGGACGCGGTTCGCCGAGATCCGCCGAGGAGACGGGATGAGTCAGGAAATGGATGGCAAGGTCAAGAAAGTCACCGGCCAGGTGAAGGAGGCCGCCGGCATTCTCACGGGCAACGAGAAGCTCGAACAGAAAGGTGCGGCGGAGCGCGCCGAGGGCGCCGTCGAAGAGAGCCTGGGTAAGGCGCGGCGCAAGGTCGGCGAGCTCGTCGACGCCGTCGCCAAGGCGATCAAGGAGTAAGCGATGACCATCTCACTCCCGGCACTCCTGATCCTGCTGGTGATCGCCGCCGTCTGCGGCGCCCTGGGCAAGGCGATCGCAGGCGACGTGCGCGGCGGCCTGCTGGTCTCGATCGTTCTCGGTTTCATCGGCGCGCTGCTCGGCCCATGGGTCGCCGGCAAGCTCAGCCTCCCCGAGCCGTTCATGCTCTCGATCGGCGGGCACCCGTTCCCGATCCTCTGGTCGATCATCGGCTCCGCCCTCTTCGTAGCCCTGATCCACCTCTTCTCGCGCCGGCGGTGGTAGGCGGCTGAAAGAAGTCCGCCCGCGCTCACTTCGATGAGCGCGGGCGGGAGTCGCCGTCAGGAATCGGCGGGGAAGGCGAGACCGAGCGTATTCCTCAAGCGCAGCGCCGGCGCCTCAGGACGAAGAGAGCCGCGCCGCCGAGCACCAGCATGAGCAGGACCATGCCGGCCCTGTCGAGCGCCGGGATCTCGACCAGGGAGGGCGGCGGCGGCAGCGGTGGCCCACTGCAGCCTCCGATGGTGTTGCCGCCGGAGCCCGCCATCGTCACTGCGCCGGTCGCGCCGGTGCCGGCGAGGAGCTGCCCGGCGACATTCGAAGTCGAGCCGACGGTGATGCTGGCGTCCGCGATCACGTTGCCATGGAATGTGATGCCGTTGAGGGTCGCGGAAGTTCCCACCCGCCAGAAGACGCTGCAGGGATCCGCCGTGCCGACGACATTCGAGCCGGTATTCGCCGTCAGAGCGCTGTCCACCTGGAAGACGAAGATCCCGGGTCCATTGAGAGTGAGGGTCCCGTTGGCGGCGAGGTCGGCGGCGCCCGAGACGAAGGAATAGATGCCGGAGGTGAGCACCGCGGCGTCCAGCTGGTCCGCGATCACGAGGCCGGGCCCCTGGGCGGCGAGGAAGTTGTAGGCCGCGATGGCGTCCGTATGCGCCTGCTGCACCGTGCTGTCGTTCAGCAGGTGAACGGTGTAGGGGAAAGCCGTTGTGGAGGGCGGGAAGTTCGAGATCGCGGGCGTCGGCGACGAGCCGACGTCACCGTTGACGATCGTGCCGAGGCCGGTGGATCCGGTCACCCCCGAGTTGCCCAGCGCGCCGAACTGCGCCGCCGTGCCGAGCGGCGGCGCGACCTGGGCGAAGGCCGCGCACGGCATGCCCAGCAGGGCTGCGCAGCCCGCCACCGCCAGCAAGTTCTTCCTGCCTGTCGATCTCCGGTTCATGTCTCGAGGCTCCTTTGTTCGCGGCGAGCTCGCCCTTGGGGCGCACATCGACGTACGCGACCTCGCACTGTAGGCCTTCGCAGGTTCCCCGGATAGCGTAGATAGTACGGACCAGTCGTCCCCCGCCCCTCCGTCCGGGGGCCGGAGCGAGCGCGCGGCAGCAGGCGCCCGCAGATCTCAGAGCAACTTGTGCTCTTCGGCGAAATTCACCAGTTCGACCCGGCTGGCGAGGCCGAGTTTGCCCATCAGGTTGGCGCGATGGTTCTCCACGGTGCGCATCGAGAGCTCGAGGAGGTTGGCGATCTGCCGGTTCGTGTTGCCCCTGGCGAGCAGTCGCAGGACGTCGATCTCGCGCCGGGTCAGCGGATTCGCGGGCGCCCCGCGCCGGTGCTCCGACGTCACGGGCTGGTGCAGGAGCGCCCGGGTCATGGCGGGATGGACATAGATGTCGCCGCGCATCGCGGCATGGATCGCCTGGAGAATCTCCATCTCTTCGGCCCGCTTGATCACGTAGCCGGCCGCTCCGGTGCGCAGCGCCTCGTGCAGCAGCGCCTCGTCCTCGTGCATGGTGAGGAAGAGCACCTTGATGCCGGGGTGCACCTCCTTGAGCCGCTGCGCGATCCTGACGCCGCTCTCCTGCGGCATCGTGATGTCGAGCAGGATCAGATCCGGATGGAGCTCGGCGGCCAGCTGCATCGCCTCGACGCCGTTCGCCGCCTCGCCGACGACGTCGAGATCGGTGTCCGCACAGAGCAGTGCCCGGAGGCCCGAGCGCACGACGGCGTGGTCGTCAGTGATGAGGATGCGGATCGGCACTCGCCACCTCCACGACGATCGTCGTCCCCGCGCCGGGGGAGCTCTCGAGCGTCAGACTACCGCCCAGGGCTTCGGCGCGCTCCTTCATTCCGAGCAGGCCGAAGTGGTCGTGACGCTGGGCCTGCATGGGATCGAAGCCCGCGCCATCGTCCTCGACCATCACCATCACCCGGTCGCCGCGGCGCTCCACCAGGATATCGACCCGTTTCGCGGCGGCGTGGCGCACGACGTTGGTCATCGCCTCCTGCACTACGCGGTAGAGCGCCGTCTCCACGACGGTGGGCAGCCGTTGGTCCGTGAAGCCGAGCGCTTTGAAGTGCACCGCCAGGCCGAACTTCGCGGCCGCTTCGCGGGAGTACTGGCGAAGGGCCGCATCGAGGCCCAGGTGATCGAGGCTCGCCGGCCGCAGATCGGCGGCCAGACGGTGCAGGCCGTCGATCACGGCGTCGGTCGTCTTGACCAGCTCGGCGACCCGTCCGGTGATCTCCCCGCCGTTGGCGATCTCGCGCTCCAGCAGACGAAGACCGATGCGCAGCGAGGTCAGCGACTGGCCCGCCTCGTCGTGGAGCTCGCGGGCGATGCTGCGCCGCTCGCTCTCCTGCGCTTCGACCAGCCGGCGGGAGAGCGCCTGCATGCGCAGGGTCGAAGCCTGCATTTGCGCGAAGAGCACCGCATTCTCCACCGCGACCGAGGCCTGGGAGGACATCGTCTCGGCGAGACGGACCTGGTCCTCGCTGAAGGCATCGGCCTCGACTTTGCCGAGCGCCACCAGCCCGGCGACGTTGCCGCGCGCGAACAGCGGCACGCCCATCCAGCTCCCCGCGGGAGCCGCGACCGTGGGCAGCTTCCATTCGGGGTGGAGGGAGAGGTCGGGGATCAGGACGGCGGCGCCGCTGGTGAGGATGCCGTGCACGATCGGGTGGTCGGAGGCCTCGAACTCGGGCCGCTTCTCCGCCGGCAAGGGAACGACACGGTTGCCGTCGAAGACCGCCCTCACGGAGAGCCGGGTCGCCTCCTCGATCAGCATGACGCTGGCACGATCGAAAGGCACCAGCTGGCGCAGACGGTCGAGCAGCGTCACCAGCACGACCTCTCGGTCGAGGCTGCGCGTGAGCTCGATGGTCGCCTCACGCAGCTCTTCCGCCACGCTGCGGGCACGGCGTTCGGCTTCGAGCGCGTTCCATCTCTCGGTCACGTCGCGCGCCACGGTGAGCACGGAGTGCGGGGCGCCGGCGTCCCCGAACTCGGGCACCAGCCGGCAGTCGAACTGCACCGTCCCCTGCAGCGCGGGAAAGGCGAGCTCCAG
This sequence comes from Thermoanaerobaculia bacterium, assembly GCA_018057705.1. Lineage (NCBI taxonomy): Bacteria > Pseudomonadati > Acidobacteriota > Thermoanaerobaculia > Thermoanaerobaculia bacterium. The sequence goes on from JAGPDF010000001.1 coordinate 22,372, forward strand.
GCGCTCGGCGTTCCCGCTCGAAAGCACGCGGCGGAGAGCTGTCTCCCAGGTGTCCAAGAGGTCGGCCGGCATGCCCAGTTCGCGGCTGGTCTTGCCCAGGAACTCTTCCGGCCGCAGGCCCGTTACGGCTTGAACGGAAGGGCTCATGTAGAGGAAGTGCAGGTCCGGATTCAGGCGCGAGATGACGTCGGGCAGGTTCTCGACCAGCGTGCGGAAGAGGCGGGCAGCAACCTTGGATTCCGCCTCCTCTTCGACGAGCGCCTCCCGCAGCGCCTTGCGCTCGACGGCATGCACCAGGGCGCGTTGCAGACTCCGCGTCTCGATCTGGCCCTTGACGAGAAAATCCTCGGCACCCGCCTTCAGGGCCTCGACCGCCAGCGCCTCGTTGTCGAGCCCGGTCACCACCACCAAAGGCACTCGCGGTGCCGCGCCGTGGGCCCTGCGCACGGCCTCCAGTCCCTGCGCATCGGGCAGCCCCAGATCGAGGACCACGACGTCGACCGCCCCCAGCTCGAGGTGCCTCTCGGCCTCCCGCATGGTCGCGACATGAGCCAACTCGATACCGCGAGCGCTGCCCTCGGTGATGAGCTCGCGAATCAGTCGCGCATCGCCGGCACTGTCCTCGACCAGCAGCAGCCGCAGGACCGGGTCGGCAGCGCGAGCGCCCGGAGGGGTTCGAGGCGGGTTCACACTCACCATTGTAGCGACTCGCCTTCACGAGCCACCTCGTCCGCTTCGAGATCGGCGCGCGGCGCCGCAAACCGGCTCCGGGCGGGCAAACCGCTCGCAAGCAGCTGGGCGAATCGCTTCGGGGGGAGCGGGCGGCTGAAGTGGAACCCCTGGGCCTCCTCGCACTGGAGCGCCTTCAAGAACTCCGCCTCCGCATGAGTCTCGACGCCCTCGGCCACGACCCGGAGCTTGAGGCTCCGCCCCATGCTGATCACGGCGGTGACGATGCTGGTCTCGTCGGGCGTGGTGGAGATCTGGCGGACGAACGACTGGTCGATCTTCAGCGCGTCGATCGGGAACCGCCGGAGATAGCTCAGGCTCGAGTAGCCGGTGCCGAAGTCGTCCACCGCCAGCGTCACGCCGAGAGCCTTCAATGCCCGCAGCGTCGACTCCGTGGAGTCCGCCCGTTTCATGAGGACACTCTCGGTCAGCTCGAGCTCGAGCAACTGCGGCTCGAGCCCGGTCACTTCGAGGATCGAGAAGACACCCTCGAGGAACTTCTCGGAGCCGAACTCCATCGCGGAGATGTTGACCGCCATGGTGATCGCCGGCAGGCCCTCGTCGCGCCAGGCCCGAGCCTGCCTGCAGGCCTCGCGCAGGACCCACCCGCCGATCGCCACGATCAGGCCGCAGTCTTCCGCGACGTGGATGAACTCCGCCGGCGTCACGACGCCCCGCACCGGATGGGTCCATCGGAGCAGGGCTTCGGCGCCGGAGATCTTGCCCGTCTGAAGATTGACCTTCGGCTGGTAGTGCAGCGTGAGCTCCTGCCGCTCCAGGGCGCGGCGCAGGCCCTCCTCGATCGACTGGCGCTCCACGGCCCGCAGGTACATGGCCGGCTTGAAGAACTTGTAGCCCTGCCGCCCGTTCGCCTTGGCCTGGTACATGGCGGTGTCGGCGTTCTTGACGAGGGTCTCCGCGTCCATCCCGTCGTCGGGATAGACGCTCACGCCGATGCTCGCGGTGACGTGCAGATCGTGCAGGTCGACGGTGTGCGCCTCGGCCACGGTGCGCAGCATCCGCTTCGCCTCCACGGCGGCCTCCTCCCAGCGCTCCACCTCCGAGAGCAGCACGACGAACTCGTCGCCGCCCTGGCGGCTCACCGTGTCCGGGGCGCGCACGTTGGCCACCAGACGCAGGGCAATCGCCTGCAACAGCTTGTCGCCGACGGTATGCCCCAACGAGTCGTTGATGTGCTTGAAGCCGTCGAGATCGAGGAAGAGCACCGCCACTTTCTTCCTGTGCCGCGCCGCCAGGGCAATGGCCTGGCCGAGGCGATCGTTCAACAGCATCCGGTTGGGCAGCCCGGTCAGGAAGTCGTGCTCGGCGGAATGCGCGATCTGCGCCGCCACTGCCCGTGCCGCGCTCACGTCGCGGAAAACGATCACCGCGCCGGCAGCCCGCCCGTCGCGGTCGTGAATAGGGGCGGCCGAGCCCTCGATCGGAATCTCCAGGCCGTCTCTGCGGACGAGCGTCCAGCTCGCCGGCAGATTCATGGTCTGCTCGAGATCGATCGCCATCGGCGTCGAGTCCGCCGAGATCTCGATGCCCATGGCGTCCAACACCCGGAGCACCTCTCCCCGGGGCCGCCCGATGGCCTCTCGGAGCGACCAGCCGGTCGTCGTCGCTGCGACGACGTTCAGGAAGGTGATACGCCCCGCGATATCCGTGCAGATCACGGCGTCGCCGATGCACTTGAGCGAGACCTGGGCGCGCTCCTTCTCGGCGAACAGGGACTCTTCCAGGATCTTGCGCTCGATCGCATAGCGCAGGGCCCGCAACAGGCCGCGGCTCTCGATCTGACCCTTCACGAGATAGTCCTCGGCGCCCTCCTTCAGAGCACTCAAGGCCAGCGAGTCGTCATCGAGGCCGGTCAGCACCACCAGCGGAACGCGAGGCGCGGCGGCGTGCGCCCGCCGGACGGCGTCCAGTCCCACGGCATCGGGCAAGCCCAGGTCGAGCAGAACGAGGTCGACGGGAGTTCCGGCCAGATGCCGCTCGGCCTCGCCCATGCTCGCGACATGCGCCACCACAATGTCGTGCGGAGCCTCTTCCCCGATCATCTCGCGCAGGAGCCGCGCGTCTCCCGGATTGTCCTCGACCAGCAGGAGTCGCAGGAGTGGGGACTTTCTCATTCGTCCACCCGCCTCTGCGGCAGCTTCACTTTCGTCAGCCAGAAGTCGTTGACGCTCTGGATGAGGCTCTCGAACGCCTCCAGCTGCACGGGCTTCGCGAGGTAGCAATTCGCCTGGAGCTCGTAGCTCTTCAGGATGTCCGATTCCGCCTCGGAGGTGGTCAGGATCACCGTCGGAATGGTCCGCAGGCTCTCGTCCTCCTTGATCCGCGCCAGGACCTCGCGGCCGTCCATCCTGGGGAGATTCAGGTCCAGCAGGATGAGATCCGGGCGCGGGACCCGGGCGAACTCGCCCTCGCGCCGCAGGAAGGCCATGGCCTCGACGCCGTCGGCGGCGACGTGCAGGGGCCTCTCCATCCGCGCGCTGCGGAACGCTTCCCGGGTCAGCCGGACGTCTCCCGGGTTGTCCTCCACCAGCAGCACCTCGATCGGCGGAGCCGCTTCCCGCCCCGCGCTCATGGCCGTCCTTCGATTCCCGCCAGCTCGAAGCGAAACGTGGAACCCTGCCCGGGCTGGGACTCGACCGAAATCGTTCCCCCGTGGCGCTCGACGATCTTCTTGCAGATCGCGAGTCCGATGCCGGTACCCTCGAACTCCTCGCGCTTGTGCAGACGCTGGAACATGCCGAAGATCCGGTCGAAGTACTGCAGCTCGATACCCAGCCCGTTGTCGCGCACCGAAAAGACCCACCGGCCGGCGCGATTGCGCGCCGCGGAGACGTGGATGAGGGGAGTTCCCGAGCCCTGGTACTTGATGGCGTTGCCGACCAGGTTCTGGAAGAGCTGGACGAGCTGGGTCTCGTCCGCAAGGACCTCGGGCAGCGGATCGTGGGTCACCACGGCGGCGCTCTCCTCGATGGCACCGCGCAGGTTGAGGAGCGCCCGCTGCAGCGCCTCTTCGCTTTCGGTCTCGAGGAGGTCCTTGCCCTTGGAGGCGACGCGCGAGTAGGCGAGCAGGTCCTGGATCAGGCGCTGCATCCGGCTCGCTCCGTCCACCGCGAAGGCGATGAACTCGTCGGCGTCGGCGTCCAGCCGCCCTTTGTACCGGCGCGACAGCAGCTGGGTGTAGCTCGCCACCATGCGCAGCGGCTCCTGCAGGTCGTGCGAGGCCAGATAGGCGAACTGTTCGAGCTCCTCGTTCGAGCGCTTGAGCTCCTCCAGCTTCTGGATCAGGTGCGCTTCGGCCCGTTTGCGGGTGGTGATGTCCCGGATGGCCGCCGTCACCAGGATGCCATCGGCGCTCGCCAGCGGGCTCAGCATGATCTCGATCGGGAACTCGCTGCCGTCCCGGCGCCGCCCGGAGAGCTCGAGTCCGGTGCCGATCTGCTGCGCCAGCGCATCCTCGGTCGAGCGCAGCGCGTCGGCGACCAGGCGCTCGGCGAAGCCCTCCGGGATGATGTTCGTCACCCTCTGGCCCAGGAGCTCGTCGCGACGGTAGCCGAACTGCTTCTCGGCCTGGACATTGAGCAGCACGATTTCGCCGCTCGGATTGACGACGACCATCGCATCCGGCGCCGCCTCGAGCAGCCCGCGATAGCGCGCCTCGGACTCCTTGGCGTCGTCGCGTTCGCGCGGCGAGGCGTCGGCGGGCGTCGTCATCGTCTGCTCTGCCCGGTGCGCGCCACGGTGCCGGCGGTGCCGGCCGAGGCCGATCCCTCCCGGCGGAGGAGCCGTGTACTCTGCCTGACGCGCGCCGCACGAGACCCGACCCGCGGTGCGGCCGCAACCGCCATGACTGTGAGTAGCATCGAGCACCCGCCCCTCTTCGCCTGCTTTTCAAATCTAAATTGCAGCGCGGCCAACGTGAAGCGCACTTTCTACGCCCGGGCGCGCCGGCTCACTAGGTAGAAACTACTCAGGGAAGCCCAGGGCCAGGAGGTCGGCCTAGGAGCCGACGGTCGCCTCGGGGACCTGCTCCACCGGCCCGATCGGCCCCACTGCCCCGCCCTCGCGCGCGGCGTCCACGCGGCCATCGCGAAAGAGCTCCAGCAGCGACCAGCCGATCGCGAAGAGCGCCGGGCCGACGAGCAGTCCGACGACACCGAAGAGCTTGAGGCCTCCGAGAACGGCGAAGAAGACCACCAACTCATGGAGCCCCGTGCGGCCGCCGACCAGATAGGGCCGCAGAAAGTTGTCGATTGTTCCAATCAGCAGCGCCCCGACCGCGCAGAGCGCGATCGCCTTCCCGGGCTCCCCGGCGACCATGAGTAGGATCGCCGCTGGCAGCCAGATCGCACCGGCGCCGATCATCGGAATCATGGCGAAGAAGGCCATGACGACGCCCCAAAGGATCGGCGACGGCAGGCCGAGGACCGCGAACATCGCTCCCCCCAGGGCCCCCTGCAGGGCGGCGACCGCGAGCACGCCGACCACCGAAGCGTTCACGACCTCCACCGTGCGGCCGATCAGGAGGTCGCTCTGGCGGCGCGACAGGGGCAGAAGCCCGCGCAGAACGGCCTCGAACCGGTCGGCGTCGCGCAGCATGAAGAAGAGACTGAAGACGATCATCACGAATCCGACCAGAGCCCACAGTACGCTGCCGACAAGACCCACCGAACGCTTCACCATCGACTCGCCGAGGGCGGTGAGGCTCTCCTGGATGCGCCCGACGTCGATCCGCTCCACGAAGGGAAAGCGTTGGGCAAGATCGCCGCGCCAGCGGGCCGCGCGCGCCTGCAGAACGGGATCGCCGGCCCATTCGCTCCATTTCGCGGGCGCCTCGTCGATGAGCGACCCGACCTCAGCCGCGACCGCCACCGTGATCGCTCCTACCGGCAGCAGGACTGAAACGATCGCCACCGAGAGCGTCAGGGCGGCCGCGAGATTCCGGCGGCGGGTGCGGGCGAGGATCTGGCGGAAGAGGGGCCGGAACATCGAGGCCAGCACCATCGCCCAAAGGAGAATCGTCGCGAAGGGCTGCAGGGTGCGCCAGCAGAGGTAGGCCGCGACGGCGGTCAGCACCGCGAGCAGAATCCGGGCTTTCGCGGCCTCTCGCGGTACGGGCGACTCCGACGTGCCCTGCAGCTCCTGGCTCATCCCAATCCTCGCTTTCTCGGGCACCGCGGTGCCGCCCTCACTTCGCCTTCCTCACCCACGGGGGCCGGAGGAGTCGCAGCGCCGGCCTGCCGTGCGACGGGTGGCCACCCGGGCGTACGATGCAGCAATGATGCCGCGCGCGAAGGCAGCCCGCCGATTGGTCCTCCTCGGCGGTGGACACGCTCACGTTCACCTGCTCGCCCAGGCGGCGCGGGCGCCGCTCGCCCCTCCGGGGGAGCTCGAACTGACGCTGGTTTCGCCGTACGAACGCCACCTCTATTCGGGAATGGTGCCGGGCTACCTGCAGGGGATCTACGCCGAGACCGATCTCACCTTCGACCTGCGCGCCCTCGCGGCGCGCGCCGGCGCGCGATTCATCACAGCGAAGGCGGACCGGATCGACGCTGCAGCGCGGCGGGTCGAGGTCGCCGGCGAACGGCTCCCCTACGACCTGCTGTCGCTCGACGTCGGCTCCGAGCCGGCGGGCCTCGAGACGTCGGGCGTACGCGAGCACGCGCTCACCGTCCGCCCGATGAACCGCGCGGCCGCCTTGCGGCGACGCGCCGAGGAGCTGTTCGCGTCCGGCGCCGCCGACAGAGTCGAAGTTGCGGTCGTGGGCGGCGGCGCTGCCGGAGTCGAAGTGGCGTTCGCGCTCGAACGGTTGGGCCGCGAGCGCGCCGCCCGTGTCCGGGTGACGATCGTCGAGGCCGCCACGGACGTGGTTCCGGAGTTCTCGCGGCGTGTTCAGGGGATCGCCGGGCGACTGCTCGCGGCGCGCGGCATCGCCGTCTGCGCCGGCCGTCCGGTCGCCGCCGTCGAGGCGGCGAGCGTGGTGCTCGACGACGGTCGGCGACTGCCTTCGCAACTCACCGTCTGGATCGCGGGCGCGGCCGCGCCCCGCCTGCTCGCCGAGTCCGACCTTCCGAAGGATCCGGACGGCTTCCTCTTGGTCGACGCGACCCTGCGCGCCGTCGACGGAGGGCCGCTCTTCGGCGCCGGCGACTGCATCGGGATCGCCGGCTACCCCGGGCTCGCCAAGGCCGGCGTCTACGCGGTCCGCGAGGCGCCGATCCTCGACCACAACCTGCGGGCCGCCCTCGCCGGCACCGAGCCCCGACGCTTTCGTCCCCAAGCCGGCTTTCTCGCGCTGCTCAACAGCGCCGACGGCCGCGCGATCTGGCGGTGGAAGGGGCTCGCCGGACATTCGAGGCTCGCCTGGCGGCTCAAGGACCGCCTCGACCGCGCCTTCCTGCGGCGCTATCCGGAGGCCCGGTGACGAAGGGGTGACCGTCAAAAGAATTCGTGACAGTTACCAATTGAATGACCCCGCCCCCTCCCATGGCTTTGGAGAGCGGGTCGGAAATCAGTAACTGTCACGGTTTTTGGAAATGCGTGACAGTTACCGGTTTTCAGGGCTGGGGCGCGGCCTCGGCGACGGTCAGGAACATCGGCGACCCCGGACCGAGCGGCAGCTCGAGCAGCACCCAGCCCACGAACAGCAGGCTCCAGCCGATCCAGAAGACGAAGGTGTAGGGCAGCATCGTTGCGACGACGGTGCCGAGCCCCGCCTTGGGCTCGTACTTCTGGACGAAGGCGATGATCAGCGCGAAGTAGCTCATCATCGGCGAGATGATGTTGGTCACGCTGTCGCCGACGCGGTAGGCAGCCTGGGTGAGCTCGGGGCTGTAGCCCAGGAGCGCGAACATCGGGACGAAGACCGGCGCCATGACCGCCCACTTCGCCGAAGCACTGCCCATGGCGAGGTTGATCACCGCCGCGAGCAGGATGAAGGCGAGGAGGAGCGGAATCTCGTGCAGCCCGGCGCCGCGCAGGAAGTCGGCGCCGCGCACCGCGAAGATCAGCCCCAGATTCGTCCAGTTGAAGAAGGCGACGAACTGCGCGGCGAAGAAGACCAGGACGAGGTAACCGCCCATGGTCGACATCTGCTGGCTCATCCCTTTGATCACGTCGGCGTCGTTCTTGACCGTGCCGGCGCCGACGCCGTAGGCCACTCCGAGCATCGTGCCGGCGAGGAAGATCACGGTCACGATGCCGGAGAGGAACGGCGAGTGGATCACGCTCCCGGTCCCCTCCTGGCGCAGGAACCCCTGGGCAGGCAGGAGGCCCCAAAGCAGAACAGCGGTGATGCCGGCCAGGGTGAGGAAGGCGAACTTCAGGCCGCGCTTCTCGGCCGGCGTCAGCCGCTGGAGCTCGGGCGCCTCGACGGCGCCGGAATAGGCGCCGAAGCGCGGCGCGACGATGCGCTCGGTGACCCAGGTGCCGAGCGCCGCGATCAGGAAGGTCGAGGCGACCATGAAGTAGTAGTTGCAGGCCGGGTTGACCTCGTAGCCGGGCAGCACGATGCGCGCCGCCTCCTGCGTGAGGCCGGAGAGCAGCGGGTCGACCGTGCCGAGCAGCAGATTCGCACTGTACCCGCCCGAGACACCGGCAAAGGCCGCCGCCATGCCGACGACCGGATGGCGGCCGACCGCCTGGAAGATGATGCCGGCGAGGGGGATGAGGAGGACGTACCCGACCTCGCTGGCGGCGTTCGACATCACGCCGGCGAAGACGATGACCAGAGTCAGGAGCTTGCGCGGCGCGCCGAGAACGAGCAGCCGCAAGAGGGCACCGATGAAGCCGCTCGACTCGCAGATGCCGATGCCGATGAGCGCCACCAGCACCGTCCCGAGAGGAGCGAAGCCGGTGAAGTTGGTCACTGTCTGGCGCAGGATCCGGTGCAGGCCGTCGATCGACAGCAGCGAGACCGGGCGGACCGCCTCGCCGGTGACCGGGTGCATCGCGACCAGATCGAGCCGCAGCGCGATATCGGAGGCGACGATGATGAAGAGCGCCAGCAGCGCGAACAGCGTCGCGGGATGCGGCAGCGCGTTCCCGGCACGCTCGACGCCGGAGAGAAAGCGGTCGAGCGCCGTGCGCTTCGCGCCAGGCTTGGGTGCAGCGGTCGTCTCGGTCATCGGCGCATCGTAAGGAACCGCGCCGCCGCACGCAAGCGCGACCCGCGCTCAGAGGTCGAGCGGAGACTTCTCCGTTGAGTTCGCCGGCAGGGCGGCCTCGCGAAGGGCGAGCATGCGCCGCGCGTGGCGTACGAGCAGCCCGAGGACGACGATCGCCGCGACGAGCGCGCCGAGCAGCGCCCAGGGCACCCGCCCCTCGGCGAGACCCTGCGCGACGGCGTCCGCGCCGACCACGTAGAGGACCGTCCCCGGCAGCATGCAGAGCCATGACCAGAAGATGTAGGTGCCGAACGAGACGCGGGTCAGACCGAAGCCGTAGTTGAGCAGATTGAACGGGAAGATCGGCACGAGCCGCATGATCGCCACGATGATCGCGCCGTGGCGCTCGGTCAGGGCGTCGAGCCGGCGGAACCTCTCGTTGCCCTCGAGCCAGCGCGACACTGCATCGCGCGCGAACCAGCGCGCCAGGGCAAAGGCGCCGGCGGCGCCCAGCGTCGACCCGATACTGACCAGCACGACGCCCGTCACCGACCCGAACATCGCCCCCGCGGCGACAGTCAGGACCGAGGCCGGCAGCGCCACGGTCGTCGCGACACCGTAGATCAGCACGAAGACAACCGCGCCGAGCGGCCCCAGCGCGAGGATCCAGGCCCGGAGCTCGACCAGCCGATCGCCCAGCCCGAGAAGCTCGAAGGAGACGACGAGCGCCGCCAGGACGACGACGAACAGGACCGGTTTCAGCCAGCCCCGGCGGCGAAAGGGAACCGCCGCAACGCGCTGCGCACCATCTTCATCTCCCGACTCGATCACGATTCCTCCCCATCGACCTGCGGTTCCGACACGGAAGACGTTACCTTGGATGCGTCCCTTCTCGTCATCGCCCCCGGTTCTCTCCCGGCCTTCTGACAGACTAGAGGAGAGGACCCTGCATGCCCCCTTCCCGAACATCGCGACTGCCCGTGCTGCCGGCGCCCCTGCGGGACGCCACCTTCGACGACGCCCTGAGCCGGAACGGGCTGGGTGCGCTCAGCCGCGCCCGGGTGACGACACTGCAGGTCAACGTCGGGCGGTTGTGCAATCTCGCCTGCCATCATTGTCATGTCGAGGCCGGTCCGAAACGCACCGAGTCGCTCTCCGCGGTGATCGCCGACCGGCTGCTCGAGCTGCTCGCCCTGAGCCCGGAGGTCGCCGTGCTCGATCTGACAGGCGGCGCCCCGGAGATGAATCCCGAGTTCCGGCGCCTGGTCGCGAGTGCTCGCGCGCTGCGGAGGCGGGTGATCGACCGCTGTAATCTCTCGATCCTCGAGCAGCCGGGCCACGACGACCTCGCCGGCTTCCTCGCCGCGCACCAGGTCGAGATCGTCGCGAGTCTCCCCTGCTACACGGAGGGGAACGTGGATCAACAGCGCGGGCGCGGCACCTTCGACGAGAGCATCGCGGCCCTGCGGCGCTTGAACGCGCTCGGGTACGGCAAGCCGGGCTCGGCGCTGCGCCTCGATCTGGTCTACAACCCGCTGGGGCCATCGCTGCCGCCGGCGCAGGCGGCTCTCGAGCTCGACTACAAGCGCGAGCTGGGCGAGCGCTTCGGCATCGAGTTCCATCACCTGATCACGATCACCAACATGCCGATCCGCCGCTTCGCCGAGCAGCTCGAACGCCTCGGCAAGACCGCGAGCTACCAGAAGCTGCTCGTCGCGAGCTTCAACCCGGCGACCGTCAACGGCCTGATGTGCCGCACCCAGGTGAGCGTCGACTGGAACGGCGACCTCTACGACTGCGACTTCAACCTGATGCTCGAGCTGCCACTGCCGGCGGAAGAGGGGGCGGTGCGCCGGACGATCTGGGACATCGCGCGCCTCGAGGACCTCTCCGGCAGCGCCATCGCCACCGCCGGCCACTGCTTCGGCTGCACCGCCGGCGCCGGCTCGAGCTGCTCGGGAGCGCTTGCCTGAGCCCGCGGATGCGCACGACGGCCACTTCGCCCCGCGGGCTCGCGCCACTGGCTTTCCTCGCGCGCTTGCTCCTGCTTTCCTGCGCTTCTCTTCCCGGCACCGTGGCGGCCGCGGAGTTTCCCCATGCGGATTGGACCGCCGTCCTCGAGCGCTTCGTCGACGAAGGCGGGCGTGTCGACTATGCCGGTCTCGCCGGTGACCGCGGCGTGCTCGACCGCTACCTCGGGAGCCTCGCGCAGGAGAGCCCCGACTCCACGCCGGCGCTCTTCCCGACCCGCGCCGACGAGCTCGCCTACTGGCTCAACGCCTACAACGCCCTGGTCGTCGCTGGCGTTCTCGACCGCGGCGTCGAGACCCCGAGCGTCTGGGGCGACGGCCTCTTCGGCATCGGCTTTTTCACCGTCCGCCGCGCGACGCTCGGCGGACGCAGAATGAGTCTCAAGGGTCTGGAAGACGAGCAGGTGCGCGAGCGCTTCCACGATCCGCGCGTCCACGCCGCTCTCAACTGCGCCTCGGTCGGCTGTCCGCGCCTGCCGCGGCGCGCCTTCGCCGGGGCAACGCTGCAGGCGGAGCTCGACGCGGCCATGAGGGAGTTCGTCAGCGACGAGCGCAACTGCCGGATCGATACCGCGGCGCGCACGGTTTGGCTGTCGAAGATCTTCGACTGGTTTGACGACGACTTCCTCGACCACGAGCGCGCTGGCGGAGCGAAAACTCCGACCGTCATCGACTACGTGAACCGCTACCGCGCCGCCGACCAGAGAATCCCGGCCGGCCTACGCGTGCGTTTTCTCGACTACGACAAGCGCCTGAACCGGCAGCACGCGCCCGGCTGAATCGGGCGCCGCGGCCGGAACGAGCTTTCCGGTGGCCGGTTTTTTCCGGCGATTCGCAGAATCTTCACGGATCGGCCTGCCGTGCCGCCTCGGTGACCCGCCGTTTTCTCACCGGACGACGCCCATCCGCGACCTTCCAACGCTTCATGGATCGTGGCAGGACTCTTGCTCTTACTCCTTTCCGGCAAAGCTGCCGCACTCCAGAAAGGAAGAGGGGACCGCCCATGAAGCTCGAGTCTTTGCACAAGCTCTGGATTCACGAGTTGAAGGACCTTCACAGCGCCGAGACGCAGCTCCTCGAAGCGCTACCCAGAATGGTCGCCGCCGCCTCGCATGACGAGCTCAAGATGGCGCTGGCCGAGCACCTGCAGGAAACCCGCACGCATGTCAGCCGGCTGGAGAAGATCTTCAAGGGGCTCGACTTCTCCGCCTCGGGCCAGCGCTGCAAGGGCATGGAGGGCCTGCTCGAGGAGGGTCGGGGCCTGCTCGAGGACGCGGCCGACGAGCCACAGGTCCGCGACGCCGCCATCATTGCCGCCTGCCAGCGCGTCGAACACTACGAGATCGCCGGTTACGGCACCGCCGGGGCCTTCGCCGAGCTGCTCGGCGAGCACGAAGCGGCGGCCTTGCTGCAGGCGACGCTCGACGAAGAGTCCGCGGCCGACACGGGCCTCTCGCGGCTGGCGCGCAAGCGCATCAATTTCGAAGCGATGGTTGCCGATCGCGCCTGAAGCCGGACCGGGTTCCGCCGGACTCAAGGCGAACCGTCCGAAGGTAAACTTCACAACGTCCGCTGGGCGCGCCGGAATCCATCGGTGCGCTTTCCGGGCGACCCGAGAGGCGGCATGCCCGATTCCGACGGCAAGTTAACGCAGATCGAGTCCGCACGGTCCCCCGGAGAAAGCGCGTCCGCGTCTCTGCGGGATCCCGTGCGCCACATCGTCCATGGGCTCAACGGCGCGCTCAACAGCCTGAGCCTGAACATCGAGCTGCTCGAAAAGGTGGCCGAGACCGGCGACGACAAAGAGCGCCGGGCGCGTTGCCTGGCCAGTCTCCGACGCGCCACCCGGGAGATCCAGCAGATCGTCGAACGCGAGCTCTTGCCCCTCGCCCGCGAGGACCGCTCGCGCTCCTGAGCGCGGCCCGGACGCTTGACCCTACCTCTCCGATATTCCAGGATCCACCTCTCCATGAGCTCTCCCGCAAACGATCGCTCCGCGCAGCTGCGCGCTCTCGTCATCGAGGACGACCCCGACTCCCGGGACGCCCTCGTCGAGGTCATCGAGGGCGAGGGCTTCGAGGCAGCCTCGGCCGGGAATCTCGCCCAGGCGCGCACGCTGCTCCGTTCGTTCCGTCCGGAGCTCGTCCTGGTCGACCTCTTCCTCCCCGACGGCAGCGGCCTCGAGATGCTCGCGGTGCCGCTCGAAGACGACCTCGCCGAACCGCCCGACGTCATCGTCGTCACCGGCCACTCGTCGGTCGAGACCGTCGTCGACGCGCTGCGCAGGGGAGCGGTCGACTACCTGGTCAAGCCTCTCGACATGGCGCGTCTGCGCACCGTTCTGCTCCAGACCTCCGGCCGCCAGCAGTTGCGGGGGGAGATCCGGGAGCTGCGGGACCGGCTGCGCGGCCTCGGCAGGTTCGGAGCGATGGTCGGTGCCTCGCCGGTCATGCAGAAGCTCTTCGATCAGGTCGCCCGCGTCGCGCCAACCGATGCCACGGTTCTGATCCTGGGCGAGAGCGGCACCGGCAAAGAGCTGGTCGCCGAAACCGTGCACGCGCTCGGCCGGCGCAGAACGCGGCCGATGATCTCGATCAACTGCGGCGCGATCTCTGCCAATCTCATCGAAAGCGAGCTCTTCGGGCACGAGCGCGGCAGCTTCACCGGCGCCGACCGGGTCCATCGCGGCCACTTCGAGCGCGCCGACGGCGGAACTCTCTTCCTCGACGAGATCGGGGAGATGCCGTACGAGCTGCAGGTGAAGCTCCTGCGCGTTCTCGAGAGCGGCACCTTCTCGCGCATCGGAGGCGATCGGCCGATCAAGGTGGACGTGCGCATCGTCGCGGCCTCGAATCGCGATCTCGACGTCGCCGTCGCGGAAGGCCGCTTCCGCGAGGACCTGCTCTATCGCCTCAGGGTCTTTCCGGTGCACCTGCCGCCGCTGCGCGACCGCCAGGACGACCTCATCCTGCTCGTCGACCACTTCCTCGCGGAGATGAACGTCGCCGAGGGCGCGAGCAAGAAGATCGCCGCCGCGGCCCTCGACCAGCTCCGGGCGCACGACTGGCCCGGGAACGTCCGCGAGCTCAAGCACGTGTTGCAGCGCGCCTTCATCCTCTCCGACGCCGAGATCGCGCCGGAGGCCCTGGCCAGCCTTCCGGCGCCCCGGGCCCGCGCGGCGCAGGGCGAGCCGCCCTCGAAGCGCAGCATCACGATCGAGCCCGGGATGCCACTCGCCGACGCCGAGCGCCTGCTCGTCATCGCCACCCTCGAGCTCAGCGGGGGGGACAAGACGAAGACGGCGGAGATGCTCGGTATCAGCACCAAGACGCTCTACTCGCGCCTGCGTGAGTATCAGGCCTCGGGCCATTGGACAGGGGCTTCGCCCAAGACGAAGCCGCTGTCCGAGCCACCCGGCTGAAGAAGGCCCGGCGGCGCTGTTGCGCTGTCAGGCTTCGCGCGAGCCGGGCGGAAGCTTCGCAAGCAGCCGGCCCAGCAGCTCGACATCGACCGGCTTCACCAGGTGATCGTCGAAGCCGGCTTCACGCGACCGGTTGCGGTCCTCGTCCTGGCCCCAGCCGGTGACCGCGATCAGGCGCATCGCGCCGCCCGCCGGCGACAACCGGATGCGGCGCGCGGCCTCGTAGCCGTTCAGGCGCGGCAGGCCGATGTCGAGCAGCACGACGTCGGGCAGCGTCCTCAGAGCCTTCTCCACAGCCTCCAGTCCATCGCGTGCCACCTCGGTCTCGTGCCCCTGAAGGCCGAGGAGAATCGCCAGCGAGTCGGCCGCATCCGCATTGTCGTCGACGACCAGAATCTTCCGCCGCTCGCCGCTCGACGAAAGCCGGGCGCCGCTCTCCTCGCCCGCGACAGATGCTGGCGCCGGTGCCGCAGATACCGCCGATACCGCGGCGACCGCGGATACCGGCACCATCGTCGGTTCGGAGGGCGGCGGCGCATCGGTAGCGCTGTCGAGCACCGACAGCACCGGGAAGTGAACGATGAATTCGCTGCCCTTGCCGATCCCGCCGCTACGGACTTCGACGCGCCCGCCGTGCATCTCGACCAACTGCTTGACGAGATTGAGCCCTATCCCCAGGCCCCCCTGGGTGCGCTCGAGGCTGGTGTCGATCTGCGAAAACATGTCGAACAGCCGGGGAAGATGCTCGGCCGCGATGCCGATGCCGTTGTCCTGGATCCGGACGATGGCATGGCCGTTCTCGACACCGACGGTGAGCCGGATCCGGCCTCCGCGCTGGGTGAACTTGCAGGCGTTGTTCAGGAGGTTGGCGATCGCCTGCGTGATCCGCACGGCGTCGCCGTCGACATGGAGCGGCGTATCCGGGATCTCGACGTCCAGCACCTGTTCGTTCTCCCTGCACATCGGGAGGCTGACCTCGATTGCCTGCTCGAGGGCCTGCCGCAGGTCCATCCGCGACCGCTGGAGCGCGAGCTTCCCTCGGCTGATCCGGGCGACATCCAGGAGGTCATCGATCAGCCGCACCAGATGCACCATCTGACGCTCGATCGCCCCCTGCGCCGCCGCGATCTCCGCTTCGCGGCCCCCGTGCCTGAGGATCGCCACCGAGTTGCGGATCGCCGCGAGCGGATTGCGGATCTCGTGCGCCAGCATGGCGAGGAACTCGTTCTTGCGGCGGTCGGTCTCCGAGAGCTCGCTGGCGAGCTGACGCAGTTGATGGGTCGAGGACCGCTCCTTGCTGACGTCCCGGAAGATCAATACGGCGCCAGCGATCCTGCCTTGAGAGTCGCGGATCGGGGCGGCGAGGTGGTCGATGGGCCGTTCGTCGCCGTCCCTGCCGATGAGCAGCGTCGGATGTGCCGGGCCGGCGTCGGCGCCCTCGCGCAGGGCGATCGCGGCAGGGTTGTCGAACGGCTCGCGGGTCTCCTCGTCAACGATCGGGAAGACCCGCTCGAGACGGCTGCCGGCGGCCTTCGAGGTCTCCCAGCCGGTGAGGCGCTCCGCCTCGGCGTTGAGGAAGACCACCCTGCCGAGAACATCGGTGCTGATCACGCCGTGGCCGATGCTCGCCAGGGTGACCCGCAGGGTCTCGCGCTGGCGTGCGATCTCGTCCGCGGCGGCTTCGCGGGCCCGCAGGGTCCGGTCGACCAGAAAAACGAAGGCACCCAGCGCCAGCAGACCCAGCACCCCCGCGGCCAGATTGAGGCTCTGCGACCGGCGATGACTCGCGTCGGCGCTCCGCAGCCGCTTCGCCAGGACCTCGTCCTCGGAGGCCTTCATCGCCACGATGAGCCCCTGGATCGAGGTCATCGTCTCCTTGCTGCGATTCGCGAGCAGCACACGGCGCGCCTCCAGCAGCCCTTTTCCTTTGCTGACCTGGACCACCTCATCCGTCTGCTTGAGGCGCTCGTTGACCAGCGCCCCGAGGCGCTGGACGAGCGCCCGTTGCCGCAGATCGTCCCAGCTCGCGGTCTTCAGCTCGTCGATGCGCTGCTCCGCGGCGGCCGCCGTAGTGGCATACATCGAGAGGAAGTCGGCGTCGCTGGTAAGAATGAAGCCGCGCTGCGCCGACTCGGATTCGAAGACGAGAGCGTAGATCTCGTCCAGACGGGCGATGACGTCGAGGGTGTGGATGACCCTGGCCGTCGCGCTGCGCTGATCCTCGCTGGTGTTTTGCGTGACGAAGATGTTGCCGATCATCAGGGCGAGGACCGCAGAGATACCCAGCAGGAGAGAGCCGGTGAAGATCTTTTCGCGGCGCTGCGCTTTCACCGTCCACCTCCGGAGGTTCGCTTCCGTCCGCCCCATCCGTTTCGAGCCCGCCGCACCGGAAGGCGCGCGGCCGTCGGGAGGACGCGAGTCTGTCAGGTCATCGACCTGGGCGGCGAAAACTGCGTCAGCTGCGTCTGCGGCCCACAACGAGGGCGACCACGAAGAGCACCAGGAAGACGAAGACAGCGACCTTGGCGAGCAGTGCTGCGGTGCCGGCGATCACGGCGAAACCGAGTACCGCCGCGATGACGGCGATGAGGAGGAAGGCGACGGCCCAGGACAGCATCAGTGGCTCCTCTCAGAGCTCGTTCGAATCGGATCGAGAAGCCTCCCGCAACGGCGGCAGCGCAGATGTCGATAGCAAGGAGAGTGCCAATCCGGCAGAACCGGAGCCGACGCGAAACCAGGCCGATACGGGCCCGAACTGCAGATCGAGAGGCTCGCGGCCGTCGCGGGACGGATTCCTTTGTAGAACCTGCGCCGCCCGCCTCCGCGCCTGCGCCAGCGTCCCGGACCGGCCGATCAGGGGACCACGAGAGACCACTGCGAGGCGTTCCCGGCCTCGAAGTCCCCGAGGAAGAGCGTCGTGGCGACGAAACAGCTCTGGACTCTGATGTCGTCGAGGTACCAGCCGTCGGGCGCCCGGCCGAGGCTGCCATCGGACGTCGCGCGGAAGCGAAAGTGCACGGTTTGCCCCGCCCAGGGGGCGAGATCGACGACCGAGCGCATCCAGTCCTGCGGATCGCCGCACCAGGCGGAGAGTCCCGCGGCCGGATTGCCACTGCCGAGCGGCCCGTCGTACGGATCGGTCAGGAGTCCGGCGGTGATCGGGGTGTAGGTCGCACCGCCATTGGTGGAGATTTCGAGCAGCCCGCCGTCCCAGCAGCCGCCGCTGCGGGGTTCGAAGGTCTGGTGATTCCAGAACTGCAGCGTGAGCGGCAGCTCGCCGCTGGGCAGCAGCATCGCCGGAGAGACCAGGCGCTGATCGGAGGTCGAGTCCACGTCCAGGGCACGCCAGGCGAAGGCGCCGGAGTGGACGCGCGCCGACGACTGCGCCCAGGTGTTGCCCGTGCCGCTCGAGGCCCAGTCGCCAATGCCCGCTTCGAAACCGTACTCGTAGATCGCGTTGGCGATGGCGCCGGTCGCGCAGTCTCCGGGCAGCGGCACGGTGGCGAGCGAGAAGGTCGGCGACACCGCCGATGCGCAGGGGTTGCTGGCGGTCACCCGCCAGTAGAGCTCCGCGTTCGAGGGCAGATCGCTCGCCGGGGTGTGGGTCGTGCCCGTGAGCGTGGCACTATGGACCGGGCTCGCGAAGTCGGCAGCATCGTCGACTTCGAGGAGATAGGAGGCGGCGCCGGCCGCCGGGCTCCAGGTGAAGGCCGGCCGCACCGCGACGTTGGTGGCGGCGTTCGCAGGCGTCGTGAGCGCGGGAGCGGCCGCTCCGGTCGTGAAGACCTGGAGCGTCGCCGTGTCACTGCGCTCGAGGCCGCTCGGCAGCGCCGTGCCGGTGACGGTGATCGTCGAGGCGCCGGCCGCGACACCTGTGGTCGTGACGGTCATCAACGAGGTGCCGGGTGGCGCCACGGGATTGGTCAGAAAGTCGACCGTGGAGCCGGCCGGGTTCCCCGATGCCGAGAGCGTCACCGGTTCGGAGAAATCTCCCAGCTGGTCGACCGCGATATCGAACAGCGCATTCGCCGGCGCGCAGACCGCCTGGCCCGACGGTGTCACGGCAGTCTGGAAACCGGCCTGCGAGAGGAGGAGGTTCACCGCCGCCAGGGCATCGATCCGGCCGGCACCGAAGGTGTTGTTCGGAAAGACGTTGGTATCCACGCCGCCACAGATCTGCGCGATGGCGGTCGGATGGAAGGCGCTCTGACGGATCACCTCTTCGAGCAGGTCGACCTCGCCGGCCGCTGCCGGCACCGCCGAGATCAACAACCCGACCAGGCCCGCGACGTGCGGGCCCGCCATCGAAGTGCCCGACTTGAAGCCGTAGCCGCCGCCCGGGAGCGCGGAGCGCACACTGTCTCCGGGCGCCGCGATGTCCGGCTTCATCCGGTTCGAGCCGTCCACGGTCACCGGGCCGCGGCTCGAGAAGCTCGAGGCTGCGTCGGACGACGTGGTCGAGCCGACCGAGAAGACGGCGTCATAGATGGCGGCCGGCGTATTCACGGTCGAGCACGACGAGCCGTCGTTGCCGGCCGAGACGGCGACGAAGATGCCGGCAGCACGCACGTTCTCGACCACCTGCTGCATGACGGCGAAGTTGCCCGGGTTGCAGCCTTCGGATTCCGGGCAGCCCCAGGAGTTGTTGATCACGTCCGGCGCCATCGCGGGGTTCGCGTTCTGCCCGGTGAGGTCGGTCGGCGCGATGAACCATTCGAAGCACTCGATGTAGGTGGTCGGGGTGCCAGCCCCCTCGTTCATGTTGCGGCAGCCGATCCAGCGCGCCCCCGGCGCCATGCCGACCTGATTCGTGGCGCCGTCGTCGCCGACCATGGTGCCCATGGTGTGGGTGCCGTGGTCGGTGTCGTCGCAAGGTACCTGGGAGTCCGCGCCGCAGTTGCTGCCGCCGGCGTGAATGGCGTCGTGCCAGTTGTAGTTGTGGTCAGCCACCGCGCCGTCCCACCCGCGGTACTGCTCCTTGAGCGCCGGGTGATCCCACTGATAGCCGGTGTCCTGGCCGGCGATGACGGCGCCCTGCCCGTTGTAGCCGGGCGGCAGGGCCCAGACGTCGTCGGCGTTGACCTTCAGGATGTTCCACTCGATCGCTTCCGGCGCCCGCGGCAGGAGGTCCTCCGGCTCGGCGACCGGCGGCTGGAGGATCAAACGCGGGTTGGTGTCGAGCCGCGCCACGTCACCGCGCGCCGCGAGCGCCTCGGCGAGCGCGCGGTCGCCCTCGACCCAGATGAAGTTCGCCGCCCAGAAGGAGCGGTGCGGGACGCCCCGCCGCGCGAGCTCGGCGAGGAGCGGCGCCTGCGTCCGGCGCGCCGTCGCGGTGAGGCTCTCGAAGACGAAGCGGCCCTTGGCTGCCTTGCCCGAAATTCCGCGGGCCGCGCCGAGGTCGGCCTGCTCGGCCATCACGATCAGCATTTCGGCCCGGCCGTCGGGGGCCTCGCCGAGGGCTCGAGCCAGAGCCGGGGAGATCTTGTCGGCGAACGCCGCAGGTGCGGCGGCTGCGGCGGGCGGCAGGGCGAGCGCGAGGGCCACGGCGAGAAATCGATGCATCGAGCCTCCGAAGCTGGACGAAAGGGTGCGGATCCTGATTCTATCGCGCACTTCGGGAGCGGGTCGGTGTAGGAGTTCACCCGGGTCGAACGGCGTCGGACAGGCTGGGGCGACGCCGCTCCCCTACTTCACGATGGCGCCCGGCTTCTCGTTGGGCGCGCAGTCGCGCAGCCACTTGGCGTCGAGGGTCATCGCGGTCGTCTTGCCCGCCGACTCCGACGTCACCTCGGCGTGGATCCGGCCGGTGAAGTCGCCGGTCGTCACGACCCGTCCGCTCGTCACCTCAGCGCCGATCTTGCAGGTCGAGTCGATGATCCAGGCCGGCCCGTCGCGGCGCACTTCGTAGCGCGAGCAGGCGGCGGCGGTGGTCTCCAGCACCTTCTTCTCGACCGCCGGGGAGAAACACATCCGGTGGGTGACCGGCGCGCCGCCGTCCATTGTCATCGTGGTCTCCCAGATGCCCGGCTTGCGGGTGGGGAAGTCGGCGGCGGCAGTGGCCGCGGCGAGCGGGAAGAGAGCGGCGAACGGCGAGAGGGCGAGCGTCAGTTGGAGGGCGAAGCGCGACATGCGTGGACTCCTCGAGGATCGGTGAGAGTGGAACAGGCGGGCGGACCGGAAGCGTCGTAGAGACGAACGCCATCCGCGCCGCCAAACGGACATGCGGCCGTCCGAACCACCAGCACCCGTCGGGCTGCCCCTGCCAGATCGTCGGAAACGACGGCCGGCCAGGCCCTTCGGTTGCGGAGTGTCCTCTTCGTGCCCCTTTCGGCGTCTCAGGTTCAAGGAGACCCCCATGCCCCATTCGAACGCCCGCTCTTGCAGAATCGCCATCGCTCTTCTCGTCGCCACGCCCTTTCTCGCTCCGGCCTTCGCAGTGACCCCGATCACGCCGCAGAAGACCGCCGGCAAGGTCACCGTCAACGGCAAGCCGCTGGCGGTGAACCACGCCTACCTCTTCCACGCCCCGGACAACTGGGAGGAGGGTGAGATCAATTCCGTCGTGATGATCACGGCGAAACCGCTCGACGAGGCGAAGCTCCGGCAGGCGAAGACGCTCGTCGAAGCGCTGCAGTTCGCCCCGCAGCGGGTCGTCGTCGAGGCGCGGTCCGGCGGCAAGGCGGACATCTCGATCTGCCACCCGGAGTTCGGCGACGGCATGTGCTACTCGACCACCGTTTCGGGCGACGACGAGTGGAAAGTGGAACCCGCCGTGGCGGGGCACTTCGCCGGCCGCCTGCGGGTCTTCGGCGGCCAGGCCTGGAAGGTGTTCGAGAAGTACGACCTCTTCTACGACCTGACCTTCGACGCCGCGCCGGTCGCCGACTTCAAGAACCGACGCTAGACAGCCCACCCTCTGGGGTGTGGACACCTCCCGGTGGCAGGCCGACCCTTGAGGGAGCGGCCGATTCCGGCCGGGAGGTGTTCATGCCCCGAAGCCGCTCCGCAGTTCTCCTCTCTTCTCTACTCTCCCTCGCCTGCCTCTTCGCCGGCCCGCTCGCCGGACAGGGGGCACCCAGAGTCAGTGACGAAGCCCTGGGCACCCAGCCGTACGACGCGTTCGAGCGTCCGGCAGCGTGTGCCACCTGTCACATCGACATCGCCCGGCAGCACGAGCAGGCGATGATGTCGCAGGCGTACACGCATGCCTGGGACGAGATCGAGTACTTCGAGCTCGCCGTCCTGCACGCAGAGAAGGAGGCCAAGGTCGCCGGTGTCAAGGCCGGCTGCAACGGCTGCCACGCGCCGCTCGCCTTCCTCGCCGGCGACATTCCGCCGCAGCGCCCGGAGAAGGGTAGCCGCGCCAACGAATCGGTGTCGTGCGACCTTTGCCACACGGTGACCGGCTTCAGCGGCGACGTGCCGGTCAACTTCAACTGGACGATCTCTCCCGGCAAGGTCAAGCAGGGCCCGCGCGCCGGCGCGGTGAGTCCGCACCACGAGACGCGCGAGAACCCGTTCCTGCGCAGCGCCGAGTTCTGCGGCACCTGCCACAACGAGAAGAATCCGTGGGGGCTGTTCGTCAAGTCGACGCACCTCGAGTGGAAAGAGGGGCCACACGGCCGCGGAGGCGTCGTCTGCCAGGAGTGCCATATGCCGCCGGCGCCGGGGCGTAGCGCCCGCATGGGGGCCGAGCTTCCGGACGTCCGTCAGCACCTCTTCCACGGCGCGCACGACCCCGGCAAGCTCGCCGGCGTCGCCGAAGTGCGGATCCACCCGGAGACGCGGGAGGCCGAGCCCGGGGACACCCTGAAGATGACCGCCGTGGTGGTCAACGCCAAGGCAGGGCACAAGATCCCCAGCGGCTCGGCCGAGGAGCGCGTTCTCTGGCTGCACGTCGAAGCCACCGACGCCGCCGGCAAGAGCTACCACCTGGCGGTCGACCCCAAGGGGTTCAAGGACGAGGAGCTCACGATTGCGTCGGCGAGCGCGCTCGCCTACCAGGACATCGGCGACATCCGGGACATCGCCGGGTTCGCCGGCCTCAAGCGCGACGGCACCTACGAGACCATGGCCGCAGGCGACCGGATCTTCCGCCTGCCGTATCTCGACGCCAAGGGCCGGATGACGATCGCGCAATGGGCGACCGCATCGTTCGCCACCGACTACCGCCTGGCGCCGCTCCAGGCGGTCGCCGAGACCTACACCTGGAAGCTGCCGCAGGAGATGGCCGCCGGACCGGTGACGGTGAGGGCGAGCCTCTACTACTCGCGCCTGGTCTCGTCGGTCGGCGAGTTCCTCAAGGTCCCCGCCGAGGAGTACGCGCCGGTGACCCTCAACTTCCACGAAACGACTTTCACCGTTCTTCAGTGACGGAGCCCGCGATGACCTATACCCGCTCGTTCGTCCTGTCGTTGCTCGCGGTGGCCGTGCTGCTGGCGGTCACCGTCACCGATGACGCCGGCGCCATTCCGGCTTTCGCCCGCAAGTACCAGATCTCGTGCAGCACCTGCCATGCGCCGTTCCCCCGCCTGAAGCCGTTCGGCGAGGAGTTCGCGGCCCGCGGCTTCCGCATGGAGGACCCCACCAAGGAGCCCTCCCGGGCGACGTTCGACGTCGGCGACCCGCTGCTCAAGCTGGTGCGCGACGTGCCGCTCGCGGTGCGCATGGACGCCTGGGCCTCGTACGAGGACAACGGCGGTCCGCAGACCGACTTCGAGTGGCCCTGGTCGCTCAAGCTCCTCTCCGGCGGGCCGATCACCGAGAAGATCTCCTACTACTTCTACGCCATCTTCGAGCAGGGCGAGTCGGTCAAGCTGGAGGACACCTTCTTCCAGTTCAACGACCTCTTCGGTCTGCCGGTCGACATGGTGGTCGGGCAGTTCCAGCTCTCCGATTCGCTGTTCAAGCGCGAGCTGCGGCTCGAGCGCAACGACTACACGATCTTCAAGACCCGCGTCGGCGTGCTGCCGAGCAACCTGACCTACGACCGCGGCATGGTGCTCACCTGGCACGCCCCCGCCGCCGTCGAGGTCGTCGGGCAGATCGTCAACGGCAACGGCATCGAGGCGGCGGAGAACGGCAACTTCGACGACAACGACTTCAAGAACACGGCGCTGCGTCTCGCGCGGCAGTTCGGACCGGTGCGCGTCGGCGCCTTCGGCTACTGGGGCAAGGAGGAGCTCGTCGATGGACCGTCGACGAGCTTCACCTACCTCGGTCCCGACCTCGCCATCGAGATCTCCGAGAAATGGCAGTTGAACGCCATCTATCTCGAGCGCAGCGACGAGGATCCGTTCCTGGTCGGGCGCACCGGACCGGATCTGAAAACCGAGGGCGGATTCGCCGAGCTGATCTTCCTCCCCGGCGGCCCGGACGGCCGCTGGGCGATCGCGGGGCTCTACAACAAAGTGGATTCGGACGTCCTCGAGTCGCAGGCCGAGAACGTCTCTCTGACGCTCTCCTACCTCCTGGCGCGCAACATGCGGGCGAACGGCGAGATCTACCACGATCTCGATCTCGACGACGACCGGGTGAGCTTCGGCCTGATCGCGGCGTTCTGAAGAGCTGACTTCGTTGGCGGCTGCGGCGGGGTCGACGATGTCGGCACGCCCCGGCCGCCGCCCGCCGGCCGCCACTGTCCTTGGTCGTCGGTAGCCATCGGCTGCCGCAGGCAGTCGTCGGCCGGCATCGGCAACCCTTGGCGGCCCCTGCGCTTCGCGGTCCGGATTGCTATCCTCGCTCCCGATGAGCGTCCGAAAGGTCTTCGAGAAAGTCTCCGATGCCGTCGGCGATACGCCGATGGTGCGTTTGCGCCGGGCGGTGCCCGGCTTCGCGGGTGAGGTCTACGCCAAGCTCGAGTACATGAACCCGATGGGCAGCATCAAAGACCGCATCGCCCGCCACATGGTCGAGCAGGCGATGGCCGACGGCCGGCTCGCGGCCGGCGGCACGGTCGTCGAGGCGTCGTCGGGCAACACCGCCATGGGTCTCGCGATGATGGCGATCGAGTACGACCTGCGCTGCGTCATGGTGGTGAGGAAGCAGACCAGCCCCGAGAAGATCGACGCCCTGCGGGCCATGGGCGTCGAGCTCGTGCTGGTCGACGGCGACCTGCCCCCCGAGCATCCGGAGAGCTACAACCGGATGGCCCGCCGCCTCGCCGCCGAGATCCCCGGCGCCTACTTTCCCGACCAGCACAACGACCGGGCGAACAACGAGGCGCACTACCGCTCGACCGGCCCCGAGATCTGGCGCCAGATGGAGGGCCGCATCGACTGGTTCGTCGCCGGCATCGGCACCGGCGGCACGGTCTCCGGCGTGGCGCGCTATCTCAAGGAGCAGGACCCGAACGTGAAGGTGCTGGCGGTCGACATCGCCGGCTCGGTGTTCCTCGACCACTTCAAGCACGGCCGCCGCGTGACGCCGCAGCGAACTCTCGTCGAGGGCCTGGGCGACGAAGAGATCATCGGCTGCCCCGAATGGGAGCGCCTCGACGACATGGTGCAGGCGACCGACCGCGACGCCATCCTCGCCGCCCGCGAGCTCGCCCGCACCGAAGCGATCTTCGCCGGCGGCTCCTCCGGCGCCAGCCTCTGGGGCGTCCGCCAGCTCGCTGCCCGCCTCACCGCGACCGACGGTGCCGGCGCTGGAGTGCGCATCGCCACCCTGTTCGCCGACTCCGGCAACCGCTACCTCTCGACGATCTACAGCGACCCCTGGATCGCCCGCCAGGGGTGGAGCTAGCCGCCGCTCCTGCTATCTTCCGCTTCTTGGAGGCGAGAGGTATGGGCAAGGAGAGGACGGGGCCGGCGCGCTGGGTGTTCGAAGCCCGACAGGCGCTGGCGGACCATCGCTTCCGGGTGCGTCAGGCCGGCGAACTGCCGGCGCCGGCGCCGCGCGAGCAGGGCGACGCGAGCGCGCCGCTCATCTGCAAGGCAGTTTTCGAAGAGGTCTGCGTGCTCGCCAACGGCGACGTCGTCTGTTCGTGCGCCGACTCGGTTGGGCTGCGGGTCTACGGCAATATCCGAAAGCAGCCACTCGGGGAGATCCTGGCTGGGCCGATGTTCCGCGAGATCCGCGAGTGGCAGCTCGCCTCGCGGCCGGACCGCTGGTGCCCGGCGATCTCCGGCGACTGCCCGCTGCGCGTCCACCGCGCGACGCCGCTCGATACGGTGGAGGGCCATCTGCCGCGCATGCTGCAGCTCGAGCCGACGTCGCACTGCAATTTGAAGTGCCCCGCCTGCCCGGTCACCGAGTTCGGCACGGACCCGCGCTACACCGCGGACCGGACCGGGTCGCTGACCCTCGCCGAGATGATCGCCATCTTCGAGCAGCTCCCGTCGCTCGAGAAGGTCCTGTTCTACAACTACGGCGAAGCGTTCCTGCACGCCGACGCGCTGCCGCTCCTGCGCTGGCTGCGGCAGAACCGGCCGCAGCTCGCGATCCACATCAGCACCAACGCTCTGGCGCTCACCGCGGCGCGGGTGCGCGAAGTCGTCGCCGAGCGCCTGGTCGACCGGATGCTGTTCGCGATCGACGGCGCCCGCGCCGAGAGCTACGCTCGCTACCGCGTCGGCGGCAAGCTCGACAAGGCGCTCGGCGCGATGCGCCAGATGGTCGCCGAAGCGAACGCCGCCGGAACGCGCGACCGTTTCGAGATCTGGTGGCAGTACATCCTGTTCGAATGGAACGACTCCGACGAAGAGCTCGCGGAGGCGCGCGAGATCGCCGCCGGCATCGGCGTGCCGATCGAGTGGGTGGTGACCCACACACCCGGGGCCTCGCAGCGCTATCTCCCGGGGAGCGAGGCGCTGGCGGCGCTGGTCGGTGGCGAGCGTGCCTTCCGGGCGCTCTCCTGCGACTTGAAGGGCGCCGAGATCGTCCGCGCCGGCGGCTACGAGGCGCTGCGCCACCGCGCCGGAATCCGGCCGCGGATCACGGCTCTGCGCGGACGCCCGGGCGAACGGGTCCTTCTGCCAGTGACGGTGCGCCATGAAGGGCTCGCGGTCTGGGGCGGCCCCGGCGCCGGCTCGTTCCGCCTCGGCGTGCGGCTTCTCGACGGCGACGGCAGGGTTCTGGGCGAGCTCAGAGGCGTGCAGATTCCGCCTGGCGTACTGCCGGGAGCCGAGCTCACCTTCTTCGTGGAGGTCGACCTGCCGCAGTCGCTCGGCGCCTTCCACCTGCTGCTCGACCTGGTCGAGGAGGGCGTCTGCTGGTTCTCCGAGCGCGGTGGGAGCCCGGCGATCTGCGATCTCGCCGTCATCGCGGCGGCCGAAGCGACTCTCCGCCCGCCCGACCTCGTCGAACCGGCCCTCGCCGCCCTGGCGAGCGCGGTGGCGAACGCCGATCTCTCCGAAGCGCGCGCCAAGCTCGCCTCGGGCGGCGCCGTGGAAGACCTCCTCGTGCTCCTGCGCAGCCGCGACACCCTGCCCCTCACCGCCGAGCTCGACCTGCGCTCCCGGCTCGGGGCGGCTGTCGGCCCCGGTGAGCCGAACGCGCGCCAGCTGCAGGCAGCGAGGTAGATCGAGCGACGAACGCGCTACTTTTCGGCAGAGTCCTCGCGAAAGGTAGGTTTTTCGACTCGCCTAGCTGGATTTCGACTTCCTGCCCCGGCCCCTTTTCCAACTCAGGGAGAGGCCCCGCTCGGGCAGGGGGCGGTCCGCCACCCAGGCTCAGGAGGGGGGCAAGTAGCGACGGGTCATCGGAATCCAGCACCGCACCGCGGCGCGGTAGTTATCGAACTCGGCACCGAACTTCGTCGCCAGTTCGTCTTCCTCGGCCGGACGCACCAGAGCTTGCCAGATGAGGCCTCCGGTCAAGACGTAGGCGACGACGGCATACGACCCGAAGAGCAGGCCCGAAGCCGCTCCCTGAGCCAGTCCCGCGACCACCATCGGATTTCTCAGGTGGCCGTAGGGGCCGTTCGTCACCAGACGATTCGTGGCGTCCATCGGAAGCGGTGTGCCCCGACCGTGCGCTGCGAGGGCCCAGCCGCTCGCGAGGCCGAGAAGACTCGCCAGCGTCAGGAGTAGCCAACCCGCAACATCCCGTCCAGGGAAAGCCAGCGGCGGCACCCCGAGTGCGCGCTCGACATGGGCGATACCGGCCGGGACGAACAGGAGAAAGAACGTCCAGAACACCAGAATCTGCCCTGCGGTAGCCGCGACGTTCCGCGTCGGCGAGGCCGGCGTCGCCCGGCGGAAGATGGGCACGACGCCGGCGCTGCCATCGAGCGCGGCGATGGTGGACAGGAGCGCAGCCGGAGCCATCGCGACGACGCTCACCCATCCTCCGCCGCGCAGCGCCGCCCAGGCGATGCAGTAGAGGGTCGCGTAGTCCATCGCGCCGGCCACGAGCCAGCCCAGGGGCATGGCCCAACTCGACTGCGTGAGCGCGAGCCCGCCGGCCGCAACCGAGCCGAGGACGAGCAGGAAAAGATCGGGAGCCGCGAAGGCGAGGAGCTCGACCTCGGAGGCCCCGGGCGGCCGAAAGTCGGCCCTCGACTCCGGGAGCGCCCAGAGTAGGATCCACCAGGCGCCGACCAGGAGGCCTTGAAACAGGAAATAGAAACCGGCGAACCGAGTGCGGGAAAAGGAGCGATTCGCTGTCCGCATCGGAGAAAAAACTCTAGCACCCGAGCTCGGTGAAGCAGGCGAGGCAACCCTGGAGCGGACCGGCCGCTTCGACTTACCAGCGCCGGCCGACGAGGCCGCGCAGCGCCTGCAGCCACCGCCAGCCTCGGGACGAGCGCATCGTCGCGAGCTCCGCTCGCAGGGCGGCGATCTCCCGGGCGGCGGCGCCAGCGCCGCGGGGCGCGGCGGGGGCGGCCGCGCCGAGGCGAATCGGCGGCGCGAATCCGCCCGGCGGCACCTCGCGATCGTGGGCGAGCGGCCGCGCGACGAGGGCGGTGAAGTCGCTGTCGAGGAAGCCGGAATCGACGAGCACGGCCTCGAAGGCGGCGAGGAGGCGGAGGATCGCGGCGTCCTTCTCGTCCTCGGAGTCGAAGTTGTGGATGATGTTCTCGAGCAGCAGGTTGAGGATCGTCCCGCCGTAGTCGACGCGGACCGTGATCTCGAATCGCCGCTCGACCTCGGACAGGATGAGATCGGACCGGATCGCCTCCGACGGGTCGACCCGGTTCCAGAACTCGACCGGCCAGACGGCATAGTCGCGCTTCAGGACGCCGTTCGCCGTATCCCGGCGTAGCGACTCCGGCAGCGCCGCGAGCAGGGCGCGGACGGTCTCGACCTGCGCTTCGGGATACTGGAACTGGCGCGGTCCGACGAATTCATTGAGCAGGAGGGCCCCTCCCGGCGCGAGCCCGCGGCGGACGGCCTCGAGCCCCGCCGGGAGCTCGCGCACGTGATGCAGCGCCATGTTCATCAGGATGACGTCGAAGGCGCCGGGAGGCAGGGTGAAGTCGTCGAGGTCGATCGGTTCGAAAGTGAGCTGGTGGAGGCCCTCCGCCGCCGTCGATCGCCGGGCGAGCTCGAGCGACGCCGGCGAGGCATCGAAGCCGACGAGCGATTCGAAGAGCCCGAGACGTGCCGCGCCCATCTCCTCCCCGGCGGCGCCGCACCCCAGACTCGCCCACCGCCCTCCTTTGGGGACGCCGCCGCGCGTCATCAGCCCTTCGAGCCAGTTCCGGTGCGGCGCTCCCGACAGGCGGGCCTGGAACACCTCGCCGAAGAGAAGCTGCGAATCGAGCCAGCCCTGGAGGGGGTTCCGCGCCCGGACGCAGGCCGTCTCGTCCCAGCGTTGCGCGACGCGCGGGTCCGCGCTGCCGGAGACCGAGGAGGCTGCAGGGATGTCGGACACCCGGCGGCGCGTCTATCTCGGCGGCGGCTTCTGCGCCTCGCCGGTCATCGGCACGAAGCGCACCGGGGCGACGTTCTTCCTCTCGATCCCGTTGGCCGTGCGGGTGTAGACCAGCAGGTCCTGGAAGAACGAGCCGACCGGAATCACCAGCTTGCCGCCGACTTTCAGTTGATCGAGGAGGGGCTGGGGGACCTTCTCCGGCGCCGCGGTGACCAGGATACCGTCGAACGGGGCCGCTTCCGGCCAGCCGGCATAGCCGTCTCCGACGCGGAAGTGGATGTTGTCGTAGCCGAGCCCGTCGATCGCCTTGCGGGCGCCCTCCGAGAGCGCGCCGAGGATCTCGATGGTGTAGACCTCGCCAGCCACCTTGGAGAGCACCGCCGCCTGGTAGCCCGAGCCGGTGCCGATCTCGAGGACCCGCTCGCCGCCCTTGAGGTCGAGGAGAGAGGTCATGAGGGCCACGATGTAGGGCTGGGAGATCGTCTGCTGCGAGCCGATCGGCAGCGGAAAGTCCTCGTAGGCCTGCGGCCGTACCTTCTCGGGGACGAAGAGGTGGCGCGGCACCTGCCCCATGGCGTCGAGCACCCGGGCGTCGGAGACGCCGCGGTCGCGCACGACCTCGACCATCTGCTGCCTTCGCATTGTCGCAAGGTCCTCCTGGGCGGCGGCCGGCAGCGCGGCGAAGCTGGCGCAGGCGAACAGAAGCGCGACGCCGAGGCGCCGGGAGCAGGCTGAGAGGCGTCGAGGCTCGAACACGGTGGAGTGCATTCTGGCTGGGGCAGGCTGCAAAGTTCAAGCCATGGCCCGGCGCCTTTGGGCATCGGGCGGCAACCGACTCGATCGGCCGTCATCTTGGGGCATCGGCCGACATCTACCGATTGCTAGGATGCGAGGGTGAATCCCGGTCAACTCTCACTCGCCGAAATCGTCGAACGAAGCGAACACCTTCTGCGACTCTCCCCCGCCGACGCCACGATCCTCAGCTGGATCGAGACCTCCTCGAGTGTCGCGAACGAAAGCGCCCGCAGCCGGCGGGCCGAGGCCAGCGCTTCGCGCGTCGTCGTCGTGCGGGTGCGCGAGGGGCGGCGAACCGGACTCGCTCGCGGCGCGGCGAGTGACGTCGGCGAGCTGCAAGCGACCCTCCGGCAGGCGCTGGCCGTCGCCCGCGGAGCGTCGATCTCGCCCGACTGGGAGTGGCCGCGCGGCTCCGAAGAGCCGGTCGCGGCCGCCTCCCTGGCCGTGCTCCACGACGCCGAAACGGCGGCGCTTGCCCCTCCGGCCGTCCTCCAGCGGCTGCAGCAGCTTTCCGACAAGCGCTCGGCGCTGCGCTGCTCCTGGACGGAGCGCAATCTGGTCGTGGCGGCGACCGGGCGACCGCTGCGCGCCGCGAGCGCCACCGAGATCAGCCTCGAAGCGCGCACCGGCCGGCGGCCCGGGTCGGGATTCGCAGCGGCGTCGAGCCGCTCGCTCGCCTCCCTGGCGATCGAAGCGTTGATCGCCCGCGCCCAGAGACTGCAGGCGACCGAGATCTCCGAGGCGGTTCCGGAGCCCGGAGCTCCAGCGGTGCTCGCTCCCGAGGCGGCCGTGGCTCTGCTCGAGCTCGTGGCGCGAGAGGTGTTCTCGGGCCGGCGCTTCCTGGCCGGTCAGGGGCCGCTCGCCGATCCCTCGGAGCGCCGTCCGCTCTCGTCCGTCGTCCGGCTGATCGACGAGCCGGGCGAGGCGATGGCGCTCGGCTTCCCGTTCGACTACGACGGTGTTCTCAAACGCCGCCGCGAGCTCGTGCACGATGGCGAGCTCGGGGGACCGGTGCTCGACCTCGAGCTCGCGGCCCGCTGCGGCCGGCATTCCACCGGACACAGCGTCGCCGGCGAGGATGCCATCCCCGGGCATCCGCAATGGCTGGCGGGCGAAGAGGACGAGGCTGGTCTCCTCGCGCGCTCGGAGGGCGGGATCCGCATCGGGTCGATCGAGAACCTGCGCTGCCTTCCCGGCCCCGGGCTGCCGTTCCGTGGCGTCGCCAGAAGCGTCCGGCGGATCGCAGCCGGCGGCGCGCTCGCGGCCGCGCTGCCGCCGTTGATCTGGACCGGAAAGCTCCTCGACCTGCTCGCCGCGGTCGACGGCTGCGCGCGGGAGCGGGTGCTCTGGGTTCCAGGGACGCACCGCTCGGCCGCCGTCGCGCCCGCACTGCGCCTCGCCGCGGTGGGCGAAATGACCCCGTCGCGCGAGGCGCGCGGCTAGCTCAGGAAGTAAGGGCGCTGCGGCGCAGCAGCAGGACGGTCTGGTCGTCGCCCTGCGGGAGGGTGCCGGCGTGGGCGCTGACCTCGAGGTCGATGCGCCGGATGATGTCGCCGAGGGGCGCTTCGCAGGCGTCCGCCAGGAGGTCCGCGAGACGGTCGAAGCCGAACTCCACGTCGTCCGGTCCGACCGCTTCGGTGATGCCGTCGCTGTAGAAGCAGAGGAGGTCCCCGGGCTCGATCGTCGCCTGCTCCGTGCGGCAGGAGACTCCCGGCAGGAGCCCCAGGGGCAGGCCTCCGGGCCCCATCTGCTCGACCCCTCCGCGACAGTGCACGATGATGCCTGGATTGTGTCCGGCGTTCAGGTAGTGGAGCACGCCGGTCGCGGTGTCCAAGCGCGCGGCGAGCAGCGTGATGAACTTGTTCGCCGCCGAGGAGGCGAGGATGTGGTCGTTCAGGCGCGAGAAGAGATCCGAGCCGAGCTCCAGGCGATCGAGCAGCAGCCGCAGCGCCGAGTGCAGCGTCGAGACCAGGAGCGCCGCCGGCACGCCCTTGCCGGAGACGTCCCCCAGCACCAGCCCCCAGCTGCGGCCTTTGTCGAACGGGAAGAAATCGTAGTAGTCACCGCCGATGTGCTTCGCCGGACGGTTCCACCCGGCGAGCTCGTAGCCCGCGATCTCGGGGGTCCCTTTCGGCAGAATCTGCCGCTGGATCTCGGAGGCGAGCTCGATCTCGCGCTCGAGGCGCTCCTTCTCGAGCGCCTGGCGGTGGAGGTCCGCGTTCTCGAGCGCGATCGCCGCCTGGTTGGCGAGCAGATCGAGGGTCCGGCGGTCGGCGGGTGAGAACGGGCCGACGCCCTGTCGGCTCTCCTTGTCGCCGATCACCAGCAGGCCCTTGGGCAGGCCGTCCACGGCGATCGGCACGCCCAGGACGTGCAGCGCCCCCGGCAGGACGCAACAGGTCGGGCGGGAGACGCCGGCCAGGAGCTCCCGGGTCTCGTCCTCCTGCGGGTCGAGCCGCGCCTGGGCGTCGCCGCCGAAGACGCGATGCAGGTCGAACCGGCCGCTCTGCATGAGATAGAGCGCGCCGCGCCGCGCATCGGAGAGCGAGACGGCGCGCATGAGGATCTCCTCGCACAGGCGCTCGAAGTCGAGCGTCGAGGCGATGGCCAATCCGACGTCGTAGAGCGCCTCGAGCTGCACGCCGCGCGACTTGGCCTCGAAATCCTGCCGCTTGAGCTGGCCACGCAGCACGAGCTCGCGCGCCGCCGTGACCAGCGCGAGGAGGAGCGCCGGCGTCGCCACCCCGGGCTCCACCGTCGCGCCGTTCCAGCGCACCAGACCGCCGCAGAAAGTGAGTTGCCCGGGGCCGTCGACCGGCGCCACGGTGAGCAGCTCCTCGTGTGCCGAGCCCGGGGTCGCGATCTCGCGGCGGAAACCGCGGTCGCTCTTCAGATAGAGCGCCGCTCCGCCCGAACCGGTCGCACGGTCGAGCAGCGCCAGCAGTTGTTCGGTGAGTTGCCGCCCCTGAGGTTCGCGGCGCGCCAGGGCGAGAAGGGCTTCTTCCAGATCGTCCAGCGCCCGCCGGTTCGCGGCGGTTGAAGTAGGTCCGCCGGCGTTCACGGCTTGAGCTGCGTCACCGCGGTCTGCTGGTCGGGGTAGATCGAGGCGTACTGGGCGAGTCCCATGATGTGGAAGGTCTTCTCGATCGTCGGCGTCAGCGAGCAGAATGCGAGCTTGCCCTGGACTTCCAGCATCTTTTCGATGATCTCGATGAGGATCGAGATGCCGATCGAGTTGATGATCTTCGTCCCGGTGAGATCGAGCAGGAGCAGCGTGTAGCCCGATTCCAGCAACTCGTACGCGGCGCGAGCGATCTCCTCGCCGCCCTGGTTGTTGATGTAGCCCTCGGTCTGAATCACGGCGAGAGCGTCGCGGCGATCGATGGTCAGTTTGAGCGCTTCGGTCATCGTTCCCCGTCCTTCCCTAGCGTGACTTGCTCATGACTACGGTGGTGCCCTCGTTGCCCGAGAGGATCCGAACTTCGTCCATCAGCCCCTGGATGATCTTAAGGCCCCAGCCGCGCTTGCGCGAGCCCTTGAGCTTGGCCTCGATCCTCGGCTCCTCCACCTCGGAAAAGGCGAAACCGACACCGCGGTCGTGGACGCTGATCTCGAGGCAGTCCGGCTCTTTGTCGCCGATGAGGCAAAACGTGATCTCCACCTTGCGCTCTGAGGAGTGGCTGTGCTCGAAGGCGTTGATGCAGGCCTCGACGACGGCCAGTCGAACCTCGTCGACCCGGTCCGGGCTCATGCCGATGAACGCCGCCAGGGAGCTCGCGGCCTGACTGGCCACGACCTCCATGTCAGGCGCCATGGGGAGCGTCAACTTGACCTCCCGCAGCCGGGACCGTCCAGACATCAGGTTCTCGCTCTCAAAAGCTCAGGAAGAGCTGCACCAGATAGACCAACGCCGGGGGGATGCGGTCGGTGGCGAGGAGCCAGGTGACGCACCCGATAGCGACGGTTCCGGCGATCCACTCGATCGGCAACGCACGGACATCTATCGACTTGGCGGCGGACTGTAGCATGTGCAATCTCCTTGGTGCCGTACGACAGAGGCAACCCCGCTGCCAGGTCCGTCCCGGGTTCGGTGAAGGTCGGATAAATGTCCTTTCTGCAATGGGTTAGGCTGGATGGCCCGCCTGCCGGCCCGAACCGGGCGCCCACCCTTGTTGGGACATATTGCCCCGCGGCCTGTGACCTTTCCTCTCCGAGAACGTCCGCAGTGCCCAAGTGTCACGGAACCAGCGCGCATGGGACAGTCTGGCGCAATAGAGACAAATTGTCGCCATTGCTGTAAAGCTTTGAGAACAGGAGGGTTAATGAAACGCGGTCAGAAACCCTTGCGGTGCAGCGTCCGGCGATCGACGCCGAGGAGCTTCGCCGCGGCGCTCCGGTTGCCACTCGCCAGCTTGAGCACGCGCTCGATGTGCCGCCGTTCGACCGCTCCCAGATCGAGCGCTTCGGGACCCGCCCCGCGGTTCTCGCTGCCGAGAAGAGAGCGCACGAGCGCCGCCTCGATCGTCCCGTCGGCGAGCGAAACCGCGCCGGCGATCAGATTCTCGAGCTCGCGGACGTTTCCGGGGTAGTCGTAGTCGAGGAGCAGGGCGAGCGCCTCGCGGGAGATCTGCGGCACCGGGATCCCCTCGCGGTGGCAGAACTGCTCGACGAAATGGCGCACCAGGAGGGGGATCTCCTCGCGCCGCTGGCGCAGCGGGGGCAGCTCGAGCTCGACGCCCTTGATGCGGTAGTAGAGGTCCTCGCGAAAGCTCCCCTCGGCGACGAGCTCTTCGAGACTGCGGTGCGTCGCCGCCACCAGCCGTGCATCCACCGGGATGGGACGCTCGCCGCCCAGACGGACGATCTCGCGCTCCTGCAGCGCACGCAGGAGCTTGACCTGCAGCGCCGGCGCCATATCGCCGATCTCGTCGAGAAAGAGCGTCCCCCCGTCGGCGAGCTCGAACTTGCCGCGGCGCGCCGTGACTCCGGTCGCGACGCCGCCCTCGATGCCGAAGAGCTCGCTCTCGAGGAGCGACTCCGGCAGGGCGCCGCAGTTGATGGCGACGAGCGAGCCGGAGCGGCCGGAGAGGTGATGCAGGAGCTTCGCGATCAGCTCCTTGCCGGTGCCGCTCTCGCCGCGCACCAGGACGTTGACGCTGCGCGGTGCGACGCGCTCGACCAGCTCGAGCACCCGGCGCATGCCGGGCGACGCGGCGACGATCCCCTGGCCGTCGAGCTCCGAAGCGAGCTGCCCGCGCAGCACCTTGTTCTCCTCGGCCAGACGCTCGCTCTGCGTCTCCAGACGCTCGATCTGCCGGGCGCCATCGAGCGCCACGCCGGCGAGAGCGGCGACCGACTCCAGGAAGCGCCGGTCCTCGGGCGAGAAGCCTCCCTCCCCGCCGCCACGCTCCTCCTTGTCGAGGAGCGCCAGGTAGCCGAGAAAGACGCCGCGGTAGCCGAGCGGTGTCGCGATGAGCTCACGGAAGGGAACGCCCGCGAACACACCCTGCCGCCGCAGGAGGGTCTGCCCTTCCGAAAGCAGCTCGCGCCAGAGCGGCTGCGCCAGAAATTCGGTACCAGAAGGCCGGGCATCGGGCCAGCCGACGACGGCGAGGGCGCGGCTGCCGGCCGCCGCTTCACGCGTCACCGCCACTGCGACCGCCGGGTCGAGGACGGCACACACGCGCTCGAGGAGCTCGTCGAGGAGCTCCTGCTCCTGGCGCTCGGCGTGGAGCTTGAGCGCCAGGTCGTAGAGCGTCTCGAGCTGCAGCAGTCGCCGCCGGTCGGCAAAGCTCGCGGCTCCGGTCATCGCACCAAGTCTACGCCTGTGTCAGGCGCGGGAGGCACCTGCGGGGCCCCTGCCCGAGGCCGATCACGGCACAGCTGACGACCAACGTACCGTCGTCCCGGTGGCGAAGCCATCCATGAAGACCAGGGAGGACTGGACCGTCCGGATGTCATCGATCACCGCCGACCATGCCTGGTTCGACGGGCTCGTCGTGCCCAGGAAGAGCGCGCCGACGTTGGTGAACACAGCACCGCCGCCGCCGAAGACGCCGAAGCTGGCAAAGGGCAGGTCGATCGTTCCACCTCCGGCAGGCAGCGTCAGCTCCCCCCGCGAGAGGTTGCTGCCGTCGGTCCAGACATAGAAAGCCAGCGAGAGCGCAGCCGAAGAGCTGCTGGTGATCTGAAACCGGAAAGCGTTCTGGCCGTTCGCCGTGAGGTTCACGCCACCCAGCCCGGTCGGCTGAAAGGTCGTCGAGTTGTTGTTGCCGTCCCACCAGATCTCGAGGGTGCCGTCGGATCCGGCGGGCCGGGTGAAGCCGTAGCTGCCGAGGCCAGAAGTCGACGAGATGTTGCCGCCGGCGACGCTGCTCCCGCTCACACGCAGCGTGCGCTCGGTCTGCAGGACCGTGCCGGCGTTGCCATCCACGAAGTTCACGGCCGTACCCGGTGCGCTGTTGAGAACGACGGTGAGCGCGCCCGAGTTGAAGTCATCGATGACGATCGACTGCGCGACGACCACGCCGGGGATCCCGACGACGGTCGAGAGCAGCAGTCTGCAAGCCCAGCGGACGAGAGGCCGGGTCCTGGCGAGCGATCGCATGCGGTCTCCTCCTGCGAGTATTCCTGGAGTCTACGCCTCTTCCGCCCGCCGCTCCCCGACGCACTTGACGACCACGAGAGTGCAGTCGTCTTCGGGTTCGGGGCTCGCCCGGTGCGCCGCGACACTGGCGAAGATCGCGGCGACGACCTCGCTCTCGGAGCGCTTCCGGCTCTTCATGAGGACCGCTTCGAGGCCCGATGTCCCGAATCGCCGCCCCGCCGCGTCGGTCTCCTCCCAGACGCCGTCGGTGAACAACAGCAGCAGGTCGCTGGGCTCGAGCCGCAGCGGCGCCTCGAGCCCGAAGCGCAGCCCGCGACGCACGCCGAGCGGGATGTTCGAGCCCACCGGCGGCAGGCGTTCGACGCGATCCCGACGCACCAGCACCGGCATGTGGTGGCCGGCCGTGGCGAACTCGAAGAGCCGTCCTTCGGGATCGAGAATGCCCAGCAGGAGCGTCATGTACATCTCGTCCGAGGTGTCGGCCTGCAACAGGTCGTTCATGTGCTGAAGACAGGCCTCCAGCGAGTCGCCGTGCGCGAGGCACTCACGCAACGCCGCGCGCGCGTCGGCGGCGAGCAAGGCCGACCCGAGGCCATGCCCCGCGACGTCGCCGATCGCGATCGCCAGCCGGCCGTCGGCGAGCGGGATGAAGTCGTAGTAGTCGCCGCCTACGCTGCGGCACATCTTCTGGGCCGCAGCGAAACGGAAACCGGCCAGCTGCGGCACGCCCTGCGGCAGCAGGCGACCCTGGATGGCGCCGGCAATCGCGAGCTCCTGCTCGATCTCCTGTTTGTCCAGGAACTGCCTGTGCAGCATGGAGCTCCACAGCACCACGGCCGCCTGATTGGCGATCAACAGGGCGAAGTCGAGATCCGTGCCGTCGAAAGGTCGGCCGTCCCGCTTGTCGTTGAAGGTCATCACCCCCTGGACGGCGCCGCGGATCTCGAGCGGGACGCACAGGGCCGAGTGATTCGCGTAGTCGCTGGTGTGCGCCGTCGCGCGCCGGCGCCGCCATCCGGGATGCTCGCGAACGTCCTGCAGCACGAGCGGCTTGCCGGTCGCCGCGACCTCGCCGGCGATCCCCGTGCCGAGGACGATCCGCGTCGAGCGCACCACCGCTTCGGAGAGTCCCTTCGCGCTGCGGATCGAGAGCGTCTTTCTCTCCGCGTCCAGGATCAGGATCGAGCCGCGCTCGACGCCGAGGAGGTCGGTCGCGCCCTCGAGGAGCGCCGCGAGCGCTGCGTCGAAATCCAGGGTGCGCGCCAGGCGTTCGGTGACCAGGTGGATGAGGCGCAGGGTCGCGGAGTGCGCCAGGCGTCCGCGCACGCGGGTGCGCGCGGCTGCGCTCCCGCGGCGCGCCGGCGCCGCAGCCCTGGGATCGTCGACGCCAGCCCGGCGCCCCGGTGCGGCCTTCGGTCCTTTTTCGATGGCCGGAGTATAGACAACTACCCCTCCGCGATGGCGCGACTCCCGCCCTCGGGCCGATCCTCAGCCCGCTCGAAGCCAACGCGCTTCAGCGGAACTGCGGGTGACCGAGGATCCGCTGCGCGAAAGCGGCGTGCTCGCCGGCGCCGACGTCGCTCGGGAAGCGCGCCTGCGAGCGACCCCAGCGCGCGAGCCACGCGGCGCCCAGCAGATCGTGGCGACGCCCGGCGGCGGTCACGGAGGCGGCCGTCAGCGCGATCGTGCTCTCGGGCCGGCCATCGGTGGGGCGTCCGCGGGCCACCCAGAATCCCGCCCCCAGCATGGCGACCCGTGCCGCCGTGGAGGCGGTGTAGGTGTAGAGCTCGACGGCTCTGCCGTCGCAGGCGGCGTGCAGGCCCTCGAAGGTCGAGAGCGTCCAGGCCGCAGGATGCGTCGAGCCCGAGAAGAGGTCGTAGAAAACCAGGTCCGGGGCGAACGGCGCCCGCGCCATCGTCTCTGCGAAGTCCCCGGCGAGCAGCCGCCACTCGAGGCCCGGGTGAGTGCGCGACGTCCAGTGTCCGGTGGCGAGCAGGGTGGCCGGACCGCCGTGGCGCAGGTAAGGAAAGTGGCGGTGATGGCGCAGCGCCAGCCGGAGCGGATCGAGGTCGGTCTCGAAGCTGACGATCTGGAGTCCTCGGAGATCCCGCAGCCCGCCCGGACAGCCCGACTCTCCGATACCGACACCCGCGGCGGCGTCCTCGTAGCAGCCGATCGCCGCCATCGCGTTGGCCGCGGCGCCGAGCCCGACATCCCATACGACCAGTGCCTCCGCAGACGCCGCATCCTCGCCGTCGCGAAGGCGCAAGCGCTCGGCGAGCCCTGACTGCTCGAGGTACAGCGAGCGCGCCTCGTCCATGGGCGGCGTGCGCGCATGCATGGTCTCGCCCGAGGCGACGTGGCGAATGCTCGCGAAACCTGCGGGCGCCATGTGCACGGCGTAGGCACCCTTCGCGAGGGCAGCCGCCGATGCGGCCAGAGCCGCTGACGCCGGGAGTGTGCGCACGCGCGACCGCTTCACGGGGTTGTCGAGGTCGTCGGCGCCGAGGGACTCCCGCCTCGTGCGGTAGAGGTCCGCGAAGGTGTCCGCCAGGATGCTCTCCCGCACCTCGCGCATCAGCCGGTGGTAGAAGTGGAGATTGTGCTGCCCCAGAAGCTGCCAGCCGAGCGGCTCCCGCACCTTGATCAGATGGTGCAGATAGGCGCGCGAATGGCGCGGGCAGGTCGGGCAGTCGCAGTCCGGATCGAGCGCACGGTCGGCCATCGCGTGGACGGTCCGGCGCATCTGCAGATACCCGCGGGAGGTGAAGGCTCCGCCGCGCTGCGCCACCTGCGTCGGGATGATGCAGTCGAACATGTCGACCCCGCGGTGCACGGCCTCGAGGAGATCGAGAGGTGTGCCCACGCCCATCAGGTAGCGCGGCTTCTCCTCTGGCATCCGTTCGGCGGTGAGGGCGCAGACATCCTCGCGCTCTGCACGGCTCTCGCCCACTGCGAGTCCCCCGATCGCGAAACCGTCGAACGGCATCTCCGCGAGACGCGCCGCGCACTCGCGCCGCAGCTCGGGGAAGAGCGCCCCCTGCACGATGCCGAAGAGGGCCTGAGGGGACTGTCCCTGCGCCTTCTGCAGGGGCTGTCCCCGCGCGTTGGCAGCCTCCCGCGCTTGGAGGCAGCGCAACGCCCAGCGCGCCGTGAGATCGGCCGCGGCGCGCGCCGTGGCGAGGTCGACCGTGGAGGCCACGCAGTGGTCGAAGGCCATCATGATGTCGGCGCCGATCGCGATCTGGGTCGCGATGCTCGACTCCGGGGAGAGGAGGACCGTTTTGTGGTCGACGTAGCTCCTGAAGGCGGCGCCTTCCTCGGAGACCGTACGAGCGCCGGGGAGGGAGAACACCTGGTAACCGCCGGAGTCGGTGAGCACGGCGCGCGGCCAGCTCATGAACCGGTGAATTCCCCCCACGTGGCGCAGGACCTCCGGGCCGGGACGCAGCAGCAGGTGGTAAGTGTTGGCGAGCAGCACCTGCGCCCCGGAGTCGAGGAGCGTCTGCGGCAGCTGCGCCTTCACCGTGGCCTGCGTGCCCACCGGCATGAAGACCGGTGTCAGGACGGGGCCGTGCAGGGTTTCGAGAATCCCGGCGCGCGCCCCCGACCCGCACGCCGTCGCGACCCTGCGGAAACCACTCCGGGAGATGTTCATCTCACCACGGCGAAAGCGGCGAGCGCCAACCGGCGAGATACAGCTGTCATCCCGCCTTGAGCAAGGAAGAGGGCAGCTTGGACGCCCGCTGCCTCGCAGCGTAGAGGTCCACGGCCGTCTGCGCGTTGAGCCAGAACGCAGCCGAAGTCGAGAGCGCGGCGCCCAGCTTCAGAGCCACTCCTGCCGTGACAGCACTCCGCCCGTTGACGATCCGGTTCACCACCTTGACGTCGCAGCCGAGGTGCTCCGCGAGTCGCTGCTGCGTGAGTCCGAGCGGCTCCAGAAACTCCTCGCGCAGGATCTCGCCCGGCGTCGTCGGCTTGCGCTGCAAGCTCTTTCCGTTCATCGTCATCATCGATCGCCCTCAGTGATAGTCCACTACATCCACCTGCTCAGGTCCGAAAGGCGTCCAGCGAAAGACAATGCGCCATTGATCATTGACCCGGATGCTGTGCATTCCCCCGAGGTCCCCCTTGAGCGCCTCCAGCCGATTTCCCGGAGGCGAAGCCTGATCGCTCAGGACGGCCGCGTAGTCGAGCATGTCCAGCTTTCGCAGAACAGCTCTGGCGACTCCGGACCACCCGGCGCCCCGAGGAGCGCGCCCCTCGAAGTAGAAGCGCTCGACGGCAGGGCGGGCGAAACCCCGAATCGACATCGGCGACAACTTACCTTTATCAGGTATACCCTGTCAAGGTATAACATCTACGGGCGAAGCTCTCCCACCGAGAGAGGGTGGCGGCGGCGCAGCTCGCAGCGGCGCTCAGCCGCCGAACTGGCGAAGGTGGTGGTCGAGGTGCTTGTAGATCAGGCGCCCCCACTCCGGTCCGGTCAGCCGGCCGAAGAAGGTGTGGACCGTTCCGGTCGCAGCCTCGGGTCCGCGCTCGACGAACTGCGCCAGCGCGGCTAGAAGTCTCGCCTTCTCGGCCTCGAAGCTCCGCCGGTCGCCGACGAGGAAGGCCGGATCCGTGGGCGAGGACTTCGGAAACGGCACGTCGCCCAGGTACTTGGCACGTACGAGCGGCGCGAAGAGCCGGCCGATCCAGCGCTGCTTGCGGTTCGGGTCGGCGAGCGGCAGCTCGATCGCGACCGCGCAGTGCGCCAGCATCTGTGCCGGATCCATCTTTCCCCACAGCCGAGCTCCGTCCGGGCGGAGAGCAGAGAGTCGAGAGAGGATCCGTTCGCGGTCGGAGGCGTCGAAGATGGAACCCACGGCAGGTCCGGGCATGGCGCGATCTCCTTCTGGATCAGCTTGCAGGAACCGCCGCCGGCCGCGCGGCGAGAGAGCGGGCGAGGTACTGGCCGGTGTAGCTCGCCTTGGCCTTCGCGACTTTCTCCGGCGTGCCGGCGGCGACCAACTGGCCGCCGCCCGAGCCGCCGTCGGGGCCGAGGTCGACCAGCCAGTCGGCGGTCTTGATGACGTCGAGGTTGTGCTCGACGACGATCACGGTGTTGCCGAGATCGACCAGCCGGTGCAGCAACTGCAGAAGCTTCCTCACGTCGTCGAAGTGGAGGCCCGTGGTCGGCTCGTCGAGAAGGTAGAGGGTCTTCCCCGTCGAGCGCTTGCAGAGCTCGGTGGCGAGCTTGACGCGCTGCGCCTCGCCGCCGGAGAGCGTGGTCGCCGACTGTCCGAGGTGCAGGTAGCCGAGGCCGACCTCGGCGAGCGTCGCGAGGATCCTCTCGACCGCCGGAATGTTGCGGAAGACGTCGTAGGCCTGCTCGATCGTGAGCTCGAGGATCTCGGCGATGTTCAGCCCCTTGTAGCGCACCGCCAGCGTCTCGCGGTCGTAGCGCTTGCCGTCGC
Source organism: Thermoanaerobaculia bacterium (assembly GCA_018057705.1). Lineage (NCBI taxonomy): Bacteria > Pseudomonadati > Acidobacteriota > Thermoanaerobaculia > Thermoanaerobaculia bacterium. The sequence goes on from JAGPDF010000001.1 coordinate 64,359, forward strand.
AGACCTCGCACTTGACGTAGATGTCCGGCAGGAAGTGCATCTCGATCTTGATCTGGCCGTCGCCGCCGCAGGCCTCGCAGCGTCCGCCGGCGACGTTGAAGCTGAAGCGCCCGGCCTTGTAGCCGCGCGCCCGCGCCTCCGGGGTCATCGCCATGAGATTGCGGATCTGGCCGAAGACGTTGGTATAGGTCGCCGGATTCGAGCGCGGCGTGCGGCCGATCGGACTCTGGTCGATGGCGATCACCTTGTCGAGATGCTCGACCCCGGTCAGACGGTCGTGCTTGCCCGGGAGCTCCGAGGCTTCGTAGAAATGCCGTGCCAGGGCGCGGTGCAGGATGTCGTTCACCAGGCTGCTCTTGCCGGAGCCGGAGACGCCCGTGACCACCGTGAAGGCGCCGAGCGGAAACTCGACGTCGAGGCCGCGCAGGTTGTTGTGCCGCGCCCCTTCGATGACCAGCTTCCTGCCGTTGCCGGCGCGGCGCTGCTGCGGGATCGCCACCGCGAGCTCGCCACGCAGGTACTTGCCGGTGAGCGACTGCGGTGCGAGGGCGACCTGCTCGGGCGTCCCCGAGGCGACGAGCTCCCCGCCGTGAATCCCCGCCCCGGGCCCGAGATCGAGCACCCAGTCGGCGGCGAGGATGGTGTCCTCGTCGTGCTCGACCACCAGCACGGTGTTGCCGAGGTCGCGCATCCCTTTGAGGGTCGTGATGAGGCGGTCGTTGTCGCGCTGATGGAGGCCGATCGACGGCTCGTCGAGGACGTAGAGCACGCCCATCAGCTTCGAGCCGATCTGCGTCGCGAGGCGGATGCGCTGGCTCTCGCCGCCCGAGAGCGTCGCCGAGGAGCGGTCGAGCGTCAGATAGCCGACGCCGACGTCGTCGAGGAAGCCGAGCCGGTCACCTACCTCCTGCAGGACCTTGGCGGCGATCGTGCGCTCGCGGTCGGAGAGCTCGAGCGTCGGCACCAGCCGGCGGAGCTCCGACACCGGCATCGTCGTGAGCTCGTCGACCGCGCGGCCGGCGACGGTGATCGCCAGCGCCTCGGGGCGCAGGCGCCGGCCCTTGCAGTCGGGGCAGAGATGGACCGACATGTACTTCTCGATCTCGCCGCGCACCACCTGGGAGTCGGACTCGCGATAGCGCCGTTCGAGCATCGGCACGACGCCCTCGTACTTGCCCTCCCACTTGTAGCTCGACTTCTTGCCCTTGAACTCGAACTGGAGCTCCTGCTCGCCGCTGCCCTGGAGGATGACCGCCCTGGCCTTCGCCGACAAGCGGTTCCACGGCGTGCGCAGCGAGAAGCCCATCGCCTTGGCGAGGGTTTCGATCATGCGCAGCCGCCAGGACTTCGAACCCGGCTGAAAGAGCGACAGAGCGCCGGCGTCGATCGAGCGCTCGGGGTCGGTCACCACCTTCTCCGGATCGACCCCCATGAGCGTGCCGAGGCCGGAACAGGTCGGGCAGGCGCCGTAGGGGCTGTTGAACGAGAATAGGCGCGGCGTGATCTCCGAAAGGCTGGTGCCGCAGGTCGAGCAGGAGAAGTTCTGCGACAGGGTCTCTTCCGGAAGGCCCTCGGGCGCCGCGACGACGAGGCCGCTCCCCACCTTGAGCGCCGTCTCGAGCGAGTCGGCCAGACGCTTGTCGAGGCCGGGCTTCACCACCAGCCGGTCGATGAGGATGTCGATCGCGTGCTTTTTCTGCTTGTCGAGCGCCGGGATCTCCTTCGAGAGATCGAAGGTCTGGCCGTCGATACGGGCGCGCAGGAACCCCTGGCGCGCCATCTCCATGAGCTGCTTCTTGTACTCGCCCTTCTTGCCGCGCACGTAAGGCGCGTAGAGCAGGAGCTTCGTGCCCTCGGGCAGCGCGGACAGCCGATCGACCATCTGCTGCACCGTCTGCGGCCGGATCTCCTGGCCGCAGGTCGGGCAGTGCGGGATGCCGATCGAGGCGTAGAGGAGGCGCAGGTAGTCGTGGATCTCGGTAACCGTCCCCACGGTCGAACGGGGATTGCGTGACACCGACTTCTGCTCGATCGAGATCGCCGGCGACAGCCCATCGATGGCGTCGACATCCGGCTTCTCGACCTGCGGCAGGAACTGACGGGCATAGGCCGAAAGCGACTCGACATAGCGCCGCTGCCCCTCGGCGAAGAGAGTGTCGAAAGCCAGGGACGACTTCCCCGAGCCCGAAACGCCGGTCACGACCACCAGCCGGTTCCGGGGGATCTCGAGATGCAGATTCTTGAGATTGTGCTCGCGCGCGCCGCGTACGACGATGGCATCCATACGGACGCGAAAGCCTAGCACGGCGGTAATCCGGCGTAAACTTCAACGTATCGAGTCCGCCGCGCCGCGTCAGCCATGAGCGGAGAGGATGGCGCCGGAGATTCAGCGACTACCCGTCGAACATCGCGGCCCTAACCTCTTTTTTCTCGCGGCGTTCCGGCTCGGGTGTCCGTCTAGAATGCTGTCGCAACGATACTGACTGCGGAGGCGAACGATTGACCTTGCTGGGGAAGACAGTCGGGCGCTTTCGCGTGCTATCGCTCCTCGGCCGGGGGGGCATGGGCGAGGTCTACGTCGCCTATGACGAGACGCTCGACCGCCGAGTCGCGCTCAAGTCGATCGTCGCCGGCCGGCGCCTGCAGCCCTCGGCGCAGGCGCGCTTCCGGCGCGAGGCGCGTCTGCTCTCGCGGCTCGACCACCCCAACATCTGCCGGATCTACGACTACGTCGAGATGGAGACCCACGATTTTCTGGTGCTCGAGCTCGTCTCCGGTCGCCGCCTCGACGACGCGATCCAGGCCGGGCTGGGCCGCGACCAGGAGCTGCGCATCGCCGGACAGATTGCCGCAGCGCTCGTCGCCGCGCACGCCGAGGGGATCGTTCATCGCGACTTGAAACCCGGAAACGTCATGCTGTCCGACGCCGGCGAGGTCAAGGTCCTCGACTTCGGGCTGGCATGGACGACGGGAGAGAGAGCCGCCCCGCGGCCGATCGCACCGCCTTCGACCGCGACGTCGGAGACGGAGCTGCCGCCTACCGAAGCGGGTTTCGTCGGCGCCGAAGGGCTCGCATACGAGGAACCGCCGCCCGGAGTGACCGCGGCGCCGGGGGCCTCCCCGCTCGCCTGGGCAGCGGCAGGGCCGTCGTCCGCGGACGACGGTGTCCACACCCAGCACGGCGTGATCCTGGGCACGCCCGCCTACATGAGCCCCGAGCAGGCGCGCGGCGAACCCGCCACCACCGCGAGCGACATGTATTCGTTCGGCTTGCTGGCTCAGTTCCTCTTCACCGGTCGCTCGCCCCAGCCCGAAGGACTCGACTCGACGGAACTGGTGCGGCGCGCGCTGCGCGCCGAAAGCCTGCCCCCAATCGGGATTCCCAAAGACCTGACGGCGCTCGTCGTGCAGCTCAAGGCGGCCGCCCCGGCCGCTCGCCCGACGGCAGTCGAGGTCGCGACCCGCCTGGGTTGGATTCGGGACGCGCCCAAGCGCCGATGGCGCCGGCTGGCCGCCGCCGGCGGTCTCCTCCTCGCCGTCCTCGTGGGAGTCAAGTACACGCTCGACCTGCGCGCCGAGCGCAGCCTCGCGATCGCGGCGCAAGAGGAGGCCGAGCGCCGCCGCGGCCAGGCCGAAGACCTCATCCAGTTCATGCTCGGAGACCTGCGCGAACGACTCGAGTCGGTGGGCCGCCTCGACGCGCTCGACGGAGTCGCCGCCAAGGCGCTCGACTACTTCGCTTCGGTCGAAGCCGGGCAGCTCAACGACGCGGACCTCTTCCGCCGTTCGCGCGCCCTGACACAGATCGGCGAGGTTCGCATCGCCCAGGGGGATCTGGCCGCCGCCAGGCAGCAATTGAGCGCCGCGCACGCCTCGGCCTCCGACCTGGTCGCGAGACAGCCCAGGAACGGCGACTGGCTGATGGGCCTGGGCGCCATCGAGTTCTGGCTCGGCAACGTCGACTGGCTGCAGGGGGACCTGGCGGCGGCCGAGGAGCGCTTCCGCGCCTACCTTGCGGTCGCCGATCGGCTGGTGGCGATCGACGGCGCCAAGCCCGAGTGGCGCATGGAGCAGGCCTACGCTCACAGCAATCTGGGCACGGTCCAGAACGCGCGCGGCAACGTCGACGCCGCGCTCGAGCAGTTCCGGCTCACTGTCGACGTCGAGCGCGCGCTGGTGGCGGCCGACCCGGCGGAGCCGCGCTGGCAGAAGGAGCTGGCCAACGGTCTCTCGTGGCTCGGCGAGGTCCTCTACGGGCGTGGCGAGCTCGAGGAGTCGCGGACCTTCTACGAGGAGGCGCGCGCCGCGTTCCAGCGGCTCGTCGAGCTCTCGCCCGCCGATACCGGCAACCGTTTCCTTCTCGGCCTCCAGCGCCGCAAGCTGGGTACGACGCTGGAGAGCCTCGGACGGTCGGAAGCAGCGATCGAGGAGTACATCCAGAGCCTGGCCATCCACCGCCAGCTCGCGGAGCTCGATCCCGCGAACGCCGACTGGCGGCGCGAGGTCGCGCTCTGTCACATGCGCCTGGGAGTGATCCTGAGGGATACCGACGCGGCCAAGGCTATGCCGCACCTCACCCAGGCGGTCGAAATTCTCGACGCCCTCTTCCAGAGTGACACGACCAACAGCGAGCGCCGGCTCGATTTCGCCTGCGCCCGCATGGAGCTGGCGCACGGCCTGCTCGCTGCGGGTGAGACCGCGGGCGCTGTCGCAGAGGCGCAGGGTGCCCTGAATGCGCTGGGACCGGTGCCCGGGGACGCCGACGACCGCCCGAGGCGGGTGCTCGAAGGCGAGGTCCGTCTGATGCTCGGCGACGCGCTGAGCGCGACCGGGCATCGAACCGAAGCCCGCGCCGCCTGGGCGGAGGCGGAGTCGGTATTGAAGCCCCTCGCCGACGGCAGCAAGGACCCGCGGGTGCTGGCGCCGCTCGCGCAAGCCCTCGTCGGCCTGGGCCACCGCGCGGAGGCCCAGGCCGTCATCGATCGACTGCGCGCCGGCGGCTACCGCCGTGCGCCTTTCGAGAATCCGCTGCGCTAGGCTTCGCGGCGCTCGAGAACCATCACAACCAGAAAGGACGGCAAGCCATGACAGTCATCGGCATCGCAGTCACCATCGACGAAAAAGGGGTCGCGTCCTACAGCTCGGAGAGCAAGCAGGTCGCGTCGGATGGAACGATCACCATAGAGATCGGGGAGAGCGCCTCGATCACTTTTGCCCCCGCGAGCGGCCAGAGCTGGATGTTCCAGAGTCCATGGATCTCGATCGTGTCGAAGACTCCGGGAATTCAGGACGTGACGCTCACCTCGGGAGGGTCGGACGCGGTCACGATCGCGGACTCAAATCCTGCAGGCACGAAGGCCAGCAGCTACACCTACACCCTGTCGACCACCGTCGGAAACCTCGACCCGGCGATCCTCAACAAAGGCCGCTAGTCGTTTCGCCGATGAGGCAGCGGCTCCGCGGAAGCCCCCTTTACCAGCGGTCGCCGCGGCCGCGGGTGGCGCGGTCCATGGCGGCGGCGGCTTCGCGGTCGAGCTCCTGGGTGCGCTTGGTCTCGCGTTTGTCGTAGAGCTTCTTGCCCTGGACGAGGCCGATCTCGACCTTGATGCGGCTGCCGCGCAGGTAGACCTGGAGCGGCACGACGCTGTAGCCCTTGGTGACCACGCGGCCGGCGAGCTTGTCGATCTCGCGCCGCGACAGCAGGAGCTTGCGCGAACGGTCCGGGAGATGGTTCTCGCGGTTGCCGTGCGAGTAGGGGCTGATGTGGGCGCCGACCAGGAAGGCCTCGCCGTTCTGGAAGTCGACGAAGGCGTCGGAGAGCTGGATCTTGCCGGTGCGCGCCGATTTCACCTCGGTGCCGGTGAGCGCGATGCCCGCCTCCAGCCGTTCGTGGATGAAGTAGTCGAAAGCGGCGCGGCGGTTGCCGGCCAGGAGGCGTACCTGCGGGGTGGTTTCGTTCATGGGTGGTTTGCCGGCGACCGGCAGCGAGCGCCCGGTCGGTCCCCAGTCTATCGCCGAAAAGCCTCCGCTACCTGTCCGTGGGGCCTCGCGAGAGCGCGACCCGGCCGGTGCGCGATGGTAGATTGACCTCTCATGTTCGCGTGGTCGCGCTTCCTCGTCTTGGGCCTGCTCCTCGCCGTGACCGGCGGGCCCGGCGAGCCCGCGATCGAGGACCTCCGGGTGACCGTCGACGGCGGCCAGGTGCTCGTCGGCTTCCACCTCGCCAACGGCCTCGACGCCGAAACCAGGGAACGGATCGCCTCCGGCCTGCCGACGAGCTTCATCTACGAGCTCGAGTTGAAGCGCGATCGCAAGCACTGGTGGGACAGGGGTCTCGATTCGACGGTGCTCGAGGTGGTCGCCATGTACAACGCCGTCACCCGCGAGTACCTGGTCAACACCAAGCAGGGCGGCCGGCTCATCGAGAGCCGCACGGTGCGCGACGAGGAGGAGCTCGAGCGCGCCATGACCCACTTCGAGAGCTTCCCCGCCTTCGCCCTCGAGGCCGACGCGGACGGCTCGCGTTTCCTCGTCCGCGTGCGCGTCGACCTCGGACCCGGCGCCGTGCTGGGGTTCATCCCCTACCAGCGCTCCACCGAATGGGTCGAGTCCAACAAGGTCCGGTTGCACGCGCCGGAGCCCTGAGACGAGCGCCATGGACCTTCGCGAGCTCTTCGGGCAGCGTCGCAAGGACGGCCGGTACGTCGCCGCCGCCCTCATTCTGGTGCTCGCCGTCCTCACCCTCATCTACTACCTGATCCAGCGCGGACGCGACCTGCCTTCGGTGCTGGTCACGAACAAGGTGCTGCTGTTCGTTCTGGTCTACGCCGACGCGCTGCTCATCCTGGTCATCCTCTTCGTGCTGGCGAGGAACCTCGTGCGGCTCTGGCTCGAGCGCCGCCAGCGCGCCCTCGGCGCGAAGTTCAAGACCAAACTGGTCGCGACCTACGTCGGCCTCTCGCTGGTGCCCGTGCTGCTGCTCTTCTTCTACGCCAGCGAGCTGCTGCAGGGCTCGATCGACCGCTGGTTCTCGAGCTCGCTGCGCACCGTCCTCGAGCAGAGCAGCGCCGTGGCGCAATCGCTGCAGAAGGAGATCGGCGACCGCAACTATCGCGAAGCGCTGCGGGTGGCGCGGCGGCTCTCGGGCCTGAACCTCGAGGAAGCCGAATCACGCGCGGCCCTCCCGGCCAAGCTCGCGCAGTGGCGCGACGAGTCGGGCGTCGCCTTCCTCGGCGTCTACCTCGAGACCGACTTCGTCCACGCCGTGGTCGACCCGGAGTCCGGCCTGAACGACCTGCCGGAGGTGGGGCGCAACTTCCTGCTCGACGCCTCCGGCAGTGGCCGGGCCAACCGGGTGCTGCTGCCGGCCGGCACGCGCGGACGGCTGATCCTCGCCGCCGCCGTGGGTGCCGCTGCCGGCGGCACGCGGCGCCCGATCGTCGTGGCCGGAACCGTTCTCGATCCGGTCTCCTCCGGCCAGAGCGAGGAGCTCATCCAGTCGTATCAGACCTACCGCCAGCTCGAAGTGCAGAAACGCGATTTCGCCGCCAGCTACTGGCTGATGTTCGTGCTCGTGACGCTGCTCATCCTGCTCGCCTCCTCCTGGGCGGGTCTCTTCCTCGCCCGCCGCCTGATGCTGCCCATCCAGGCGCTCGCCGAAGGTACGCGGCGGGTCGCGAGTGGCGATCTCGACCAGCAGATCGAGGTCGCCACGGACGACGAGATGGCCACGGTGGTCGAGTCGTTCAACAGCATGACGCTGGAGCTGCGGCGCAATCGCGAAGAGATCGACCGCAACCACCGCGACCTCCTGGCGGCGAACCGCGGCCTCGCCGAGGAGCGCGCGCTGGTCGGCGCCATCCTCGAGAATCTGGCCGCCGGCGTCATCGCGCTGGGGAGCGACGGCACGGTGCTGTCCGCCAACGCCGCCGCACTCGCCATGCTCGCCCAGAAGGAGGGCGATCTGCTGGGCCGGAGGCTCGCCGAAGCCTGGAGCGACTCCGAGCGCGCGCGCCTCGAAGGCCTGATCGAGACGGCAGAAGGCCACCCCGGCGAGGCCGCCGAGGTGAGCCTCGTCCTCGGCGGCGAGCGCCGTACCTTCGAGGTCAAGGTATCGGATCTGCGCGACGGCACCGGGCGCGACGGCGGCAGAGTCGTCGTGCTCGAGGACCTCTCCGACCTGATCAAGGCGCAGAAGCTCGCCGCCTGGACCGAGGCCGCCCAGCGCATCGCGCACGAGATCAAGAACCCCCTCACACCGATCCGTCTCGCCGCCGAACGCCTGCGCGTCAAGCATCGGGACGGCGATCCCGCGATCGGCGAGCTGCTCGAAGAGAGCGTCGCCATCATCGTGCGCGAGGTGGGCAAGATGCAGTCGCTGGTCGACGAGTTCTCGCGCTACGCCCGCATGCCTGGACCGCAGCTCGCGGATACCGCCATCGACGGCCTGGTCGCCGAGGTGGTGGCGCTCTACCGTGACGTCAAGCCCGGCGTCGCCATCCGCACCGCGGTCGCGCCGGAGATCGGCGAGGTCTGGGTCGATCCGGAGCAGCTGCGGCGAGTGCTCATCAACCTCCTCGACAATGCGCTCGAGGCGACCGACTCGCCCGGCGAGGTCGAGGTCCGCGCCGAGCGCCGCGGCGAGCGTCTGATCCTGGAGGTCGCCGACAGCGGAACCGGCATCCCCGCGGAGGATCGCGACAAGCTCTTCCTGCCCTTCTTCTCGCGCAAGAAGCGCGGCACCGGCATGGGGCTCGCCATCGTGCACCGCATCGTGAGCGACCACAACGGCTCGATCCGAGTCGCCGAGAACCTGCCGCGCGGCTCGGTCTTCACGATCGAGCTGCCGGTTCGCTGAGTCCCCCGGCTCGCCGGAGCGCGCGGCGGACTGACTGTACAATCGGCCGATGCAGGAGACACCGCAGGCGAGGCTCTCAAGGGAGATACAGGAGACGATGCGGTCGGGCGACAAGGTCCGGCTGCAGACGCTCCGGATGCTGCTCACCGAAGTCCAGAGCGCCGGTCTGCGTGGACCCGCCGCCCAGGGCGAGGTCGACGAGGCGGCGTTTCAGGCGCTGGTGCGAAAGGCGATCAAGCAGCGTCGCGAGTCCGCCGAGCAGTTTCGCAGCGGACACCGCCCGGAGCTCGCCGCGAAGGAGGACGTCGAGGCCGGTATCCTCTCCGGCTACCTGCCGCAGCAGGCCACAGAAGTGGAGCTGCGGCTCGCGATCGCGGGAATCGTCAACGAGGTCGGCGCGCAGGGTCTCGCCGGGCCGGCAGCCCTGGGGGCGGTCATGAAGGCGGCTCTGGCGCGCTTCGCGGGCACCGCCGACGGCGCCCTCGTGAATCGCCTCGCCCGCGAGCTGCTTGCCGCACGGTGAGGCGGTGAGCTCCCTTCTCGTCGGCACCGCCGGCCACGTCGATCACGGCAAGACTGCGCTCGTCCGCGCGCTCACCGGCATCGACTGCGACCGTCTCGAAGAAGAGAAGCGACGCGGTATCACCCTCGATCTCGGCTTCGCGCACCTCGCGGGCACCGGATCGGCCGCGACCGCGGCCAGCGAGATCTCCTTCGTCGACGTCCCGGGACACGAACGTTTCCTGCACAACGCCTTGGCCGGACTGGGCGGAGTGCGGCTCCTTCTCCTCGTCGTTGCCGCCGACGAGGGGATCCGACCGCAGACCCGCGAGCACCTGGAGATCGCCGAACTGCTCGAGCTCCCCGGCCTCATCGTCGCGCTGAACAAGGTCGACGCCGTCGATGCCGAGACCGCTGGGCTCGCCGAGCTCGAGATCACCGACCTCCTCGCGGGTACGCGATTCTCCGGAGCGCCGATCTTCCCGGTCTCGGCCCTGACCGGCGAGGGCGTCCCGGCGTTGCGCGCCGCTCTCGAGAAAGCAGCCCGCGAGCTCGCGCCCTCGGCCCGCGACGCCGATCCCGCCCGGCTGCCGATCGACCGCGCCTTCCTGGTCAAGGGGCAGGGCGTCGTGGTGACCGGCACTCTGATCTCCGGAACGGTCGCTCCTGGCGACCTCCTCGAGCTCCTGCCGTCGCGGCTCGCGGCCCGCGTGCGCTCGGTCGAGGTGCACGGCAAACCCAGGCGGGCCGCGGCCGGGGAGCGCACCGCCCTGCAGCTCGCAGGCGTCGAGCTCGCGGCGCTCGCCCGCGGCATGGAGCTCGCGACGCCGGGAGCGCTGCGCTCCACCCGCCGACTGCTCGTGCGTTGGCGGATGCTCGCGAGCTCGCCGGTCGCGCTCGCGAGCCCCCTCGAACCGGTGGCCGTGCGGGTGCATCTCTATGCCACCGAAACCGTGGGTACGGCGCGTCCGCTGACTGACACAGGCCTCGCCCCCGGCGATACGGACCTCGTCGAGATCGCCCTCGCGACGCCGGTCGTGGCGGTGCGCGGCGATCGCATCGTGGTCCGCCGCCCATCGCCGCCCGCGACGATCGGCGGCGGGACGATCCTCGATCCCTGGTGGCGGCGCAAGCGCCGCGGCGATCCCGCGGCTCGGATGCTTGCGCTCGCCGGGGACGAGGCATCGGCGCTCCTCGCCTGGTCCACCGAGTCCGCCGAGCACGGCCTCACCGCCGCCGCGGCAGCGGCGCGCACCGGCAGAAGCGCCGAAGAGACCGGACGCCTGCTCGCCGCGCTCGAAGAGCGGGGCGAGTTGGTGCGCCTCCGGCCGGAGGCGGCGGACGAACGCACGCGCAACACCGAGGCGCGCTATCTGCGGCCCGAGACGCTCGCAGCCGTGCGCCGCGGCGCACGCGAAGCACTGGCTCGGTTCTTCGCCGAACATCCCCTCGAGCTCGGCCTGGCCAAGGCTGCTGCGGCGCGGTTGCTCCTGCCCGGCGCCGCGCGGGCGCTCGCGGACCTCTGGTTCGCGCGTCTCGCAGCGGCCGGCGACATCGACATCTCCGCTGGCGATGTGCGCTTCCCGGGCCGCGCCCTCGAGCCGCCGGCCGAGCTGTCGCCGCTCGCCCGCGCCATCGTCGAGCGCTACGCCGCGGCCGGGCTGACGCCGCCTTCGCCAGGCGAAGTCGCGCGCGCCCTCGACGCCAAACCGCAGATCGTCGAGGGACTCATCCAGCACCTGGTCAAGCGCAAGGAGCTCGTGCGCCTGCCCGGCGGCCTCATTTTCGCGAACGCGACGATCGCGCACCTCGTGGACGAGCTTCGCGCCACCGGCTGGTCCCGCTTCTCCATCGTCGCCTTCAAAGGCCGCTTCGGGCTCTCGCGCAAGTGGACGATTCCGCTGCTCGAGCATCTCGACAATGTCGGCGTGACGGGACGCGTCGGAGAAGAGCGCGAGCTGCGCGCCGCAGCGGACACATCCAAGGCCGTGAAGCCGAACTCATCGCGCTGAAGCGTCTCGGCGATTCGATTTCGTCTCCGCGATTTCGTTCAACGCCGTGGAATTGAACTCATCGCGCTGAAGAACACCTTCGATCCGATCACCCCCCTCTCTCGCTTCCGATCGCATTCGCTTCCTTATACGGCGAGTGTCGAAGCGAGGTTTCCGCGCTCGATCTCGAAGCTGGCATCGATCTCGCGATAGCGCAGTGCAGTCGAACAACCGCGGTGCACGCGGATGTTCGAACGCAACTACGAGGGAGGAAGATCGATGAAGAGATTCAAGAAAGCAGTCGGACTCGCCCTGCTCTTCGCGTTCGTCGCTTCGGGCGTCGCCGTCGCTCAGGGCATTCCCACGGGCCGCCTCTCGGGCCGCGTCTCCGATGCCGAGGGCAACGGCGTGCCGGGAGTGTCGGTCGAAGTCTCCTCGGCGGCGCTCCAGGGCGTACGCACGACGGTGACCGACCTGAACGGCGACTACGTGCTTCCCAGCTTGCCGCCGGGCGAATACACCGCGACCTACACCATGGACGGTTTCGAGACGCAGAGCCGAACGTCCAGGCTCGCCTCTTCGCAGGCGCTGCAGTTGGACATCGACATGTCGCTCGCCGCGGTCACCGAGACGATCGAGGTCACCGGCGAGGCCGTCACCCTCATCTCGAAGGACAACACCAACGCCACGACCATTTCGCAGGACATCCTCGAAGAGCTGCCGGGCGCCCGCACCCAGCTCGCGGCCGTCGCTCTTTCGCCGGGAGCTTCGGCGACCGGTCCCGCCGGCGCGATCACCATTTCCGGCGCACAATCCTGGGAGAACACCTACTCGATCAACGGCGTGAACGTGAACGACAACCTCCGTGGCCAGCCGAACGCGCTCTTCATCGAAGACGCCATCGAAGAGACGACGACCTCGACCTCGGGCATCTCGGCCGAGTACGGGCGCTTCGCGGGCGGCATCATCAATACGGTGACGAAATCGGGCGGCAACGAGTTCCACGGCAGCGTCCGCGACACCCTCACCAATCAGAGCTGGAACAGCAAGAACGAGTTCTCTCCGGAACCCGAGGACAAGGTCCGCGGTGTCTATGAAGAGACCGTGGGCGGCAGGATCATCCGGGACAAGCTGTGGTTCTTCGTCGCTGGTCGGCAGCTCGAGACCGACGCCGTCGCGACCACCAACCTGACGAACATCCCGTACAACGCCACGAACGAGCAGGAGCGCTACGAAGGGAAGCTGACCTTCTCGCCGACGGCGAACCATCGCTTCACCGGCTCCTACATCGACATCTCCCAGGAGCAGCTCACGGGGCACGGTGGCAACCTGAACTACCTGGTCGACCTCTCCGGGCTGCACACGCGGAGTCTTCCGAACACGCTCATGGCGGCCAACTACTCCGGCGTCCTGACTTCGAACTTCTTCGTCGAGGCGCAGTACTCCGAGCGGTCCTTCAACTTCGAGGCCACCGGCGGCGCGGACCCCTCGCTCGCCGGCGGCACGCCGATCTTCGACCCCGCCAACGGCATCATCTACAACGAGCCCATCTTCTGCGACGCGAGCCTCTGCCCGGACGGCGGCGACGAGCGCGCGAGCGAGAACTATCTCGCCAAGGCGAGCTACTTCCTGTCGACCGAGAACACCGGCTCGCACGACATCGTCGCCGGTTTCGACAGCTTCGACGACATCCGCACCAGCAACAACTATCAGTCGCCGAACGACTTCTTCGTCTTCGCCGACCAGTCGATCATCCGCGACAACGTCGTCTACCCGGTGATCGGCAGCCAGGCCGGTGACGACGGCGGCAATTCGTACATCGCCTATTATCCGATTCTCGCCAACAGCCTCGGAACGCATTTCAAGACCAATTCCCTGTTCGTCAACGACCGCTGGCGCCTTTCCGACAACCTGAGCTTCAACGTCGGCTTGCGCTACGACAAGAACGACGGCAAGGACGCCACCGGCAACGAGATCACCAAGGACAGCGCCTTCAGCCCGCGGCTCGGCGCGAACTGGAACCCGGACGGCGGTGGTGTCTGGCTGCTGAACGCCTCCTACGGCCGCTATGTCGCTGGCATCAACAACGGCATCGCCGACTCCGGCTCCTCCGCCGGACAGGCGGCCACCTTCCACTACAGCTACTTCGGACCGGACATCAACGTCGACGTCCTCCCTGGCCAGACGCCGGTGAGCAGCGAGGAGGCCATGCGGCGGGTGTTCGCCTGGTTCGACTCGGTGGGCGGCCTCGACAACACCGCCCTGCTGCAGTTGGTCAACCTTCCTGGCGGCGGCACCGTCGTCGCGGACGGCATCGGCTCGACTTATGCCGACGAGATTTCGATCGGCGGCGTGCGCAGCTTCGGCGCCAAGGGGTCGGTCCGCGCCGACCTGGTCTACCGTGAGTTCGGCAACTTCTACGTCACCCAGAAGGACACTTCGACCGGGAAAGTGCTCGATGCCAACGGCAACCTGGTGGACCTCGGGGTGGTGAAGAACAACGACACCAATCTGGAGCGCGAGTATCTCGGTCTCCAGACCTCCTTCGATCTGCGCGCCACCGATCGCCTCACCATCGGCGGCGGTTACACGCTGTCCCAGGCGCAGGGAAACTTCGAGGGTGAGGCGGCCGGTGTCGGTCCGGTCACTTCGACCCTCGAGAGCTATCCGGAGTACAAAGAGGCGCGATGGTTCGCGCCGACCGGCGACCTGCTCATCGACCAGCGCCACAAGTTGTCGCTGTTCGCGGTCTGGGAGGCGTTCAAAACCGAGCGCCAGCGTCTGGCGATCAGCGGCCGGCAGCTCTACAACTCCGGATTTCCGTACTCGGCGGTCGGTCCGGTCGGTACCCGGGCTTTCGTGACCAATCCCGGCTACGAGACGCCGCCTTCCTCGGTCAACTATTTCTTCTCCGACCGCGGCGCTTTCAAGACGGACGACATCAGCTCGACCGCTCTGGGCTTCAACTACTCGCTCTTCTTCGGCGACTTCGAGATCTTCTCCCAGCTGGACATCCAGAACGTGTTCAACGAGGACGGAGTCATCGGCGTCAACACCGCCGTATTCACCAGCCGCACCGATCCGACGCTGCAGCCGTTCAATCCCTTCACCGACACTCCGGTCGAAGGTGTGCACTGGCGTAAGGGCCCGAACTTCGGCAAGGCGACTTCCGTCAACAACCTGCAGTTGCCGCGTACCTACATCCTGTCGCTGGGCGTGCGCCTCTAGACGCTCGACCGGCAGCATTCTTCCCAGCCCCGGGCGGTCCCCGACCGCCGGGGGCGTTCTTCTTTGAGAGAATCGCCCCGTGCCCGAACGCCGAGTTGCAGCAACGATTCTTCTTCCTGCGGTCTTCACTGTCGCTTTCGGCGCAGCCGGCTGCCGCACGCCGCCGGAAATCGAGATGGCCCCTTCGCCCCCTCGTCCGTCCATCGTGCTGATCTCGATCGACACTCTGAGGTCCGACCGCCTGCCGGCCTGGTCCGGACGCACCGACCTCGCGACGCCGGCAATCGACCGGCTGGTGCGCGACGGGCTGCTGTTCGAGCGCGCCTTCGCCGAGGCCCCACTGACACTGCCATCCCACGCCTCGCTCCTCACCGGGCTCCTGCCGCCGGCACACGGCGTGCGCGACAACATCGGTTTCACCGTCGACGCGGCGCGCACCCCGCTCCTGCAGCAGCGTCTGCGCGACCTGGGATATGCCACTGGCGCCGCGGTCTCGGCGGAGGTCCTGGCGAAGCGCACCGGGATCGCCGCCGGCTTCGATTTCTACGACGCGCCGGCGCCCTTCGCTGCCGCGGCCCCGGGGCGGCCCGGGGCCACCCACATCGCCGAACGGCCCGGCGGCGAGACGGTCGAGGCGGCGCTGCGTTTTCTCGACGGTGTCGGCGCGCGACCGTTCTTCCTCTTTCTGCACCTCTACGAGCCGCATGCTCCGTATCGCCCGCCGGCGGCGATGCTGGCGCGCTACCCCGACCCGTACGACGGCGAGATCGCCGCTGCCGACGATCTCGTCGGTCGGCTTCTCGGGGAGCTCGACCGGCGCGGACTCTACGACCGGGCTCTCGTCGTCCTGCTCTCCGACCACGGCGAAGGACTGGGCGATCACGGCGAGGACGAGCACGGTCTGCTGCTCTACCGCGAGGCGATCCAGGTACCGCTGGTGACCAAGCTCCCGGGCGGGCAACGTGCCGGCGAGCGCGTGCGGCGCAATGTCGGCCTGATCGACGTCGCGCCGACGGTCCTCGCGCTGCTCCAGGTTCCAGATGCCGGCGCGCTGCCGGGCATCTCCCTTCTCGCCACCGGTGTTCCGGTCGCCGACCGGGCGATCTACTCCGAGACGATGTACCCGTTCATCCACTTCGGCTGGAGCGACCAGGCGTCGATCGTGAGCGGCGACCGGCATCTCATCGAGGGTCTGCGCCCGGAGCTCTTCGACCTCGCCGGCGATCCGTCCGAGCGCACCGATCTGGCGAGCGCCGAGCGCCGCCAGCTCTCCGCGATGCGCCGCGCGCTGGCCGCAATCGACCGGACGCTCCTGCCCCCGGCGCCCGCCGATGCCGAAACGATCGCGGCCCTCAGCGCTCTCGGCTATCTCGGGACGACGGCTCCGGCCGGTGCGCACGAAGCCCTCGCCGACCCACGCGACAAGATCGTCGAGATCGCTCCGGTGCTGCGGGGATTGCGGCTCTACAACGAGGGCGACTACCCGGCAGCGATCGCCGTGCTCCGACCAGCGGCCGAGCGCAACGAGGGCGCGGCCCTCGCCTGGCAATACCTCGGCGCCTCGTACGATGCCCTCGGGAGAAAGGACGAGGCCCTGGCCGCCTACCGGCAAGGCATGACCCTCGCGGGCTCGCCGTCGTACCTCGCCGAAACCGCAGCCCTGCGGCTTCTCGAGCTCGGGCGGCCCCAAGCCGCGGCCGATCTCGTCGCGCAGGAGCTCGAGCGCCGTCCGACGGGTTCCGGGAGCGCCCGGCTGCGAGTGCTCGCCTCGCGCTCGCTGCTGCAGCTCGGCCGCATCGACGACGCCGCGCGCCGCGCCGACGAAGCCGTCGAGATCGATGGCGGGCTCGCGGACGCCTACTACCAGCGGGCCGTGGTCGCGCTCGCCCGCCAGAACGGCCTGCAGGCGCTGGACGACCTGGTCGTCGCCATCGGCCTCGACGCCCGCCATCTCCAGGCGCGCAAGGCCCTCGCGATGCTGCGGCACGCGCAGGGAGACGACGCCGAGGCGCGGCGGCTCCTCGCGGAAGTGCTGGCGATCGATCCCGACGACCGCGATGCCCGCGCCGACCTCGACACGCTGGAGAGCGCCGCCGGCCCGGGAGCGCGACCACGTTGACCCGCCGCGCGTGGCGCCTGTCGTCACCCTGGCTCGTGGTGGTCGCCCTCGCCGCGACTGCCTGCGGGGAGGACGAGGTGACGCACGGATCCGGGCAGCGCCAACCGCCGGCCGTGCTGCTGATCACCCTCGACACCACGCGGGCCGACCGTCTCGGCGCCTACGGAAGCTCGAGCGGAGCGACACCCGTCCTCGACGCCCTCGCGGCGCGCAGCGTGGTTTTCGAGCGCGCCTATGCCGTCGCGCCGATGACCCTGCCGGCGCACGCGTCGCTCTTCACCGGGCGGCTGCCGACACGGACGGGGGTGCGCTGGAACGGCGAGCAGCGGCTCCCCGATGCGGCCGCCGATCTGCCGACCCTGGCGGAGCGCCTCCGCGGCGCGGGCTATGCCACCGGGGCCTTCGTCTCGGCCTCGGTTCTCGACCGCGCCTTCGGTCTCGACCGCGGCTTCGAGCGCTACGACGACGAGGTCGGCGAGGCCGTCGCAGGACCGGGCGGCGCCTGGAAAGCCGAGCGCCCGGCACGGGAGACCCTCTCGCGAGCGCTCGCCTGGCTCGCAGAACAGACGTCCGGGCGACCGGTCTTCCTCTGGGTGCACCTCTTCGAGCCGCACGACCCGTATCTGCCGCCGGCGCCGTTCGATTCCCGCTTCGCCGACGACCCCTACAGCGGCGAGATCGCCGCCACGGACGAGGCGCTCGCGCGCCTCCTCGAACACCCCCGATTCCGCCGGGGAGCCGAGGCGATCGTCAGCGTGATCGGCGACCACGGCGAGAGCCTGGGGGAGCACGGCGAGGCGACCCACGGCATCCTGCTCCAAGAAGCGACGCTCCATGTGCCGTGGATCCTCGCGGCGCCCGGGATCCCACCGCGCCGGCTCGGCGGACTGGTGAGTCAGGTGGACGTCGCGCCGACGCTGCTCGCGCTCGCGGGGGCGGCGCCCCTCGCCGCGGCGGGCGCGCTCGACGGCATCGACCTCAGCTCCGGGATGCACGGCGCCGACGACGGTGGCCGCTCGCGGACGCTCTACGCCGAATCGCTCTACGCCAGCGCTCTCTATGGCTGGGCGCCGCTGCGCTCGACCCGGCGCGGCAGCTACAAGTGGGTCGCCGGGGCGCGCGGGGAGCTCTACGACATCGTCGCGGATCCCGGAGAAACCCGCGACCTGCGGGCCACTCAGCCGGCGGAGGCCGGTGCCCTGGAGCGCGCGCTCGCCGAGATCCGCGCCCGGGAGACGCTCGCGGGCGCGGCCGCCGCCCCCCTCCCCATGGACGCCGCCCTCGCGGCGAGCCTGCGCAGCCTCGGCTATCTCTCCGCCGCCGCACCGGGCAGCGAGAGTGCGGCCGCGGAGGATCCGCGCGACCGCATCGCCCTGCACGAGCGCCTGCGGGCGCTCGACGCGCAGTGGCAGAGCGGCGACCTGCGCGGAGCGGAACGGGCGCTCGACGAGCTCTTCGCTGCCGATCCGCGGAATCGCCTGTTGCGTGAAGTCGTCGAAAGGCAGTTGCGCGGCGCCATCGCGCAGCTCGACGGCGGCCACGTTGCGGCCCCGGCGAGCCCCGCGAACCTGGAGACCCTGGAGAACGCAGCGACCGCTGGGGCCCTGCGTGTCCGGCTGGCGCACCTCGTGGCACTCGACGGGCGGCGCGGCGAGGCGCGCAAGCTTCTCGAGGCGGCCGCGCAGCCTTCCGCAGACCGCGAAACGCAAGCCCTCGCGCACCTCAGCCTCGCGACGCTCGCCCTCGGTGAGCGTCGATTCGCGGAGGCCGAGAGCCGGGCGCGGGCGGCCTTGGCGCTCTCGCCGCAGAGCGCCGCGGCGCAGCACACCCTCGCCCTCGCACTGGACGGCCTCGGACGGCTCGGAGAAGCCGAGGCCGCCTATCGCAGCGCGCTGGCGCTCGATCCGGCGCTCTACCCTTGCGAGCTCAACCTCGCGATGCTGCTCGCGGCCCAGCCGGAGCGGCGCGCCGAGGCGGCCGAGCACCTGCGCCGGTTCCTCGCCGGGGCTCCGCCCGACGATCCGCGCGCGCCCGAGGCGCGCGCCGCTCTCGCCCGCCTTTCCCCTGACGGCCGGGGCGGAGGATAATCGGCCCATGAAGAGCGTCGCCATCCTGGGAGCCTCGAAGGACCGCGCCAAGTTCGGCAACAAATCGGTGCGAGCTCACCTCGCCGCCGGCTACGAAGTACTGCCCATCCACCCGAAGGAGGCCGAGATCGAGGGGCTCGCCGCCTACCCCAACCTCGGCGCGCTGCCCCATCCGGTCGAGCGCATCAGCGTCTATCTGCCGCCGCCGGTGGCGCTCGCGCTCCTGCCCGAGATCGCCCGTGCCGGAGCACGCGAGGTCTGGTTCAACCCCGGCGCCGCGGACCCGGCGGTGCTCGCTGAGGCCCGCCGTCTGGGGGTCGCCGCCATCGACGGCTGCAGCATCGTCGACCTCGGCCTGTCGCCATCCGAGTTCCCCTGACCCGCGCCGCCGACTCTGGAACGTCATGCGCGAGCTGCGACTGATTCTCGACCGGGCGCGTGAGCTGCGGCAGCGCGGCGAGAGCGCCGTACTGGCGACCGTGGTCGCCGTCGAGGGTTCGGCGTACCGCAGGGAGGGGGCGCGCATGCTCATCGAGCCGGACGGCGCGCTCACCGGCGTCCTTTCGGGTGGCTGTCTCGAGCGCGATCTGGCCCTGCGCGCCGCGGAGGTGCTGGCCACCAGCGTCGCCGGTGTCGCCACCTACGACCTGCGTTCGCCGGACGAGGCCCTCTGGGGCCTGGGCCTCGGCTGCGGCGGCAGGATCACTGTGCTCCTCGAACCGCTCCCGGCCCGGCCTGATGGGCCGTCGCCACTCGACCCCCTGGAAGCCGTCGCGCGCGACCGCGCTCCGCGCGAGATCGTGACGAGGCTCGGGGAGGAGGTGCTGCTGCGCGAGACGCTCGCGCCGCCGATCCGTCTGCTGCTCGCCGGCGCCGGGCGCGACGGCGTGCCACTCGCCCGGTTCGCCGACGAGCTCGGCTGGGAGACGACCGTTCTCGACGCCCGGCCGACCGCCGCGGCCGCGACGCGCTTCACCGGTCTCGCATGCTTCGCCGGAGTCCGCCCCGACGAGCTCGCCGGCGCGGTGACGGTCGATCCCTGGACTGCGGCCGTCGTCATGACGCACAACTACCTCGACGATCTCGCCTGGCTCGCGGCGCTATTGCCCACCCCGGCGCCGTACGTGGGGCTCCTCGGGCCCGCGGCACGGCGTGACCGGCTGATCGCCGACCTCGCCGAGCAGGGGCTCGCTCTCGACGCGCCGATGCGCGGGCGCCTGCACGGCCCCGCCGGCCTCGACCTCGGAGGAAGAGCGCCCGAACAGGTGGCACTCGCAATCGCCGCCGAAATCCAGGCCGTCATGACCGGAGCGCGCGCGGGAGCGCTCTCGCGGACGCGCGCGGGCGCTGCCGACGCAGCGCCGGAACCGACCGTCGACCGCGAGCCGTGACTGTCGCAGGCGTCCTGCTCGCGGCGGGCACCTCGCAGCGGATGGGGCGCCCGAAAGCGCTCCTTCCCTATCGCGACAAGACCCTCTTGCAGCATGCCGTCGAAACGCTGGGCGCGACGTCGTGCCGTCCCCGGATCGTCGTCGTCAGCCCAGAGATGGAAAAAGGCTGCTGGCAAATGAAGGATGTCGGCATTGCGCTCGTGATGAACCCGGACCCTCTGCGAGGGTTGTCGAGCTCGATTCGCCAGGCGGTAGAAGCAATCGAAGGCGGCGCCGCGCACGAAAACGTCGAGGGCATCCTGATCACCCTCGTCGATCAACCCCTCGTCACCCCCGAGCATCTGAAGGCCATTCTCGACGCCGGCGCCGAAACCGGCCTCGCGGCCACGTCCTGGTCAACGACGTTCGGCCCTCCAGTCTTCCTTTACCGGTCCTTTTTTCCTTCGCTGAAGGATCTCAGCGGTGACTTCGGCGCGAAGAAGATCCTGCGCGGGAACATCGACAGAGTTCGAATGGTGGAGTTTCCGGGCGCGGCGCTGGATATCGACGACGCGGCCGACTACGGGCGCCTGCTGTCGGGCGAGAAGGCCTGAGCCTCGACCCAGAGCTCGACCAGGGTCTCGATCCGCCGCGCGGCCTCGGCGCGACGGGCGCGCAGCTCCTCGGCGATCCTGTGCCGCCGCCGCAGCAGCAGGAAGGCGCGGCTCTCCCGCCAGAGCGCCTCCTGGCGCTCGACGAAGCGCACCGCGATGTATCCGGAGAGCGCCGCGACGACGACCGTGGCGAAGCCGGACGCGAGCCCCCAGAACCGCCAGGCGAGGGCCGCTTCGAGTCCCCAGGTGAGCGGGTAAGCGACGATCCCGGGAAAGACCTTGTAGGTGGCGATCTGATTCTCCTCGTCGTCGAATCGGCGGGAGACGAGCTCGACCGCGACGAAGGGGACGAAGTTCAGCAGCCCCCCGAGGAGGGCGACCGGCAGCATGACGACGGTATTCACCGCGCTCCGCGCGAGCGCCGCGAGCAGCCGGTCGAGCGGATAGCTGGCGATCACCTGCGCATCGCCGAGGCCCGAGACCCGCAGCAGGCGGTCGTAGTCACGCGCCGCCTCGACGGCCGCCGCCACCTCGCGAGGATGGCTCTCACGCAGGGCGTCGAGTCCGTCGAGGAGGGACCGCCGGGCGTCGAACTCGGCCGCCAGCCGGCGCTCCCGCGGCAGCTCCTGCGCTTCGGCCTCCAGGATCCGCGCCCCGCGTTCGACCAGGCGCGACTCCTCCCAGGAGCGATAGTTGAGCGTGACGCGCTCGAGTGCCTCGGCGACCCGTTCGGTCAGCAGCCGCACGGCGGTCGCCTCGTCGCGCTCCGCGAGCTCCACCTCCCCGGCCGGGTCGATCGGCGGGCCGACGACCACGAGCGCGCGCGAGCGAAAGGTCCCCCGATCCTCGAACAGGAGGCCCACCGGCAGGATACGGCTGCCCAGGGGACCAAAACGGCGTTCGGCCTCGATCAGGATCCGAGCCGCGCCGGTCTTCAGCGGCTGCAGTTGCGGCTCGTCGTGGCTCACGCCCTCCGGGAAGATCGCGAGGATGCCGCCGCGGGCGAGCTCCTCGTGGCAGCGCGCGAAGGTCTCGAGGTTCTTCGCGGTGTCGACGCCCTCGTCCTGGCGGCGGTAGACCGGAATGACTCCGGCGAGATCGCAGATCTGCGCAAGGACCGGGATCTTCCACAGCGTGCTCTTGCCGAGCATGCGGGCCGGCAAGCGGAGCGGCCCCAGGAGGAACATCGGATCGACCAGCCCGTTGACGTGGTTCGCGACGACGACCAGGGGCACTTTGCGCGAGCGCGTGTCGCCGCGCCCGATGCGCTCTCCCCCCACGACCTCGATGCGTCGAAAGAAGACCGCCAGGATCAGGCGACAGAGCAGGCCGATCGCCCGATCGACCGCCGCGCGGCCTCTGGAGGGTCTCGAAGAAGTGGGGGGCCCGGCAGGGGGCACGGTCAGGCGGGCTCGCTCCAGGCCGCCGCGGCAGCCACACCACGGCGCTCGTCGACCAGGAACATGCCGAGCAGGCCGAGGACGAAGAACACCCCGGTGCAGAGGATCGCCACCCGCTGCGACTGGCTTGCCGACGAGACGAGTCCGAACACCGGCGGACCGAAGGCGTAAGCGGCCTTGCCGAAGAGTCCCCACAGACCGAAGAACTCGCCCGCCTTGCCGACCGGCGCGAACATGCCGACGAGGGCGCGCGAGGCCGACTGCAGCGACCCGATGCCGAGGCCGGCGGTGACCGCGATCACCCAGAAGGCGAATTTGCTCGAAGTCAGGTAGGTCGCGATACAGGTGCCGATCCACAGCAGGAGCGACACCTGGATCGTGCGGCGCGCTCCCAGGCGGTCCTGGATGGCGCCGAACGCGAAGGCGCCACCGGCCGAAGATATCTGCACCACGAGAAAGAGGAAGATGAGCTCGCTCGAAGTGAAGCCGACCGTGCGCTCCGCGTAGACGCCGACGAAGGCGATGATGCTCATCAGCCCGGACGAGTAGACGAAGAAGACCCCGAGGAACTTCGCGAGCTCGCGGAAGTGCCCGATCGAGCGCACCGTCGTCAGCAGCCGCCCGAAGCCCTGGCGGGCGTAGTAGAGCAGCGGCTCACTGCGGCGCGGCGCGCGTTCGCGCAGAAACAGGAAGGTGGGGAGCGCCGCAACCAGAAAGAAGAGCGCCGTCAGCGGCCACACCATCCGCAGCCGGGGGAGGTTCTCGAGCGTGAAGCCGCCGTCGATCATCGGTTTGATGAGCAGCAGCGAGACGAGACCGCCGAAGTAGCCCAGGCCCCAACCGAAGCCCGAGATCCGTCCCACTGTCGCGGGCGTCGAGATTTCGGGCAGGAACGCCGCGGTCAGGTTCTCCCCGAACGAGAAGGCGATGTTGGAGATCACGAACAGGACCAGCGCGAGCTGGATCGACCCCGGCGTCACGAACCAGAGAGCCGCCGTGCCGCAGACGCAGAACAGATAGGTGACGAAGAGGAAGACCTTCTTGCGCCCCGACTCGTCGGCCATCGCCCCGACGATCGGCGACAGCAGCAGCACGATCAGGTTGGCGACGAAGATCCCGCCGCCCCACCAGGCGTCGGCGTCGGGCCCGCTCGCGACCAGGCGGGTGAAGTAGACGCTGAAGGCGACCGTCACCACGACCGTGGTGTAGCTCGAGTTGGCGAAGTCGAACATCGCCCACGACACGATCTCGCGGCGGGTGACCGGAGGCGGAGACGCTGTCGTTTCCGCGCTCAAGCCGGCTCAGGGGCAGGTAGCGAAGGCGCTGCTGTCGGTGATCGCCGCGGCGGAGACTCCGAGGGCGTTGTCGTAGACCTTGGAAGTGTCCGTCCAGGTGTCGTGGACGGTGATGTGGAACTCGACGTTGGTCAGGGCGGCGAAGAAGACCCAGTAGCGGTTGTTCAGCGTACAGCCGTCGACGATCTTGATCATGACCTCGAAGTTCGAGGGGCTGAAGAACCAGAGGATGCCCGAATCCTCGGAGCCGAGCGGCACGAAGGTGCCGACGCCGCTCACCTGCTGGAAGTTCGTCCAGGTGGCGCTGATCCGGAAGCGGCCCTTGCGCAGCTCGCCGTAGCGGCCGTCGTACGAGGGCATCGAGCCGTCGCCGGCGAGGATGCGCGTCGCCCCGGTGCACGAGAGGAAGTTGGTGAACGTCCCCTGGGCGGCCGGCTCCGCGCCGGCCGTCACCAGGTAATAGCTCTGATTGCCCTGCAGTGCGACGTCGGTGAACGCCGAGAAATGGACGCCCTGCGGTCCGTTGTCGCTCGCCTTCACGAGGTGGACGAGTGGGTTCGCCGGGTCGAAAGCTCCGCTGTAGAGATAGATCACGCCGTCGAACCCGGCTTCCTGCACGCTCGAGAAGCTGCAGGTGGCGTTGGAGTTGGTGAAGAACGCCTGGCTCGAGTAGCGCACGACCTTGCCGGAGAGCGCGGGCGTCGGCGCGAGCGGCGTCGCCGGGCGATTGAACATCGATCCTCCGGCGGTCGTGCCGTGGAACGAGTAGGCGGCCTGCGCAGACGCTGGTGCCGGCGCGAAGAGGGCGAGGCCGGTGAGAGCGCCCAGAGCGCCAACGGTCGAGAGGATCTGGAGTGGGCGGCGCATGGCGTAACTTCGGCGCGAATCCTAACTCATGGGCCCCCGCGAGAGAAGGGAGGCTCTAGCGCGCACCCGTCGCCGGGTCGCCTCCCTCGGCTGGCTTGCGCCAGAAGACTGCGTCCCCGTCCACGGCCGTCATGGGCGCCTCCACGCCGCGTCGGGCCCGGAAGTCGAGCACAGCGCGGCGCGCATCGAGGACGACGCCGTAGTCGTCGACGATCACGAAGCCTCCCGGCGACACGCTGTCGTAGAGGAGCGTCAGCGCGTCCATGGTCGAGCTGTAGAGATCCCCGTCCAGGCGCAGCACCGCGAAGCGCTGGGTCGCGAGCGCCGGCAGGGTGTCGCGGAACAGACCCTCGACGAAGACCACGCGATCATCGAGCAGTCCGTAGCGCGCGAAGTTCTCCTCCACTTCGGCGCGCGCGACCGCGAGCTCGGGACGCAGATGGAAATCGAAGGTGGTCAGGGCGTCCTCGAGAAAGCGCGGGTCCGGCGGCGGCAGGCCGCGAAAGGAGTCCGCGGCGAAGACCCGGCGGCGCGGGTCGCCGTGCGCGGCGAGCACTCCACGCATCAGAATGCAGGCGCCGCCGCGCCAGACACCCGTTTCGATGAGGTCGCCGGGAACATTTTCGGCGAGAACCGTCTCGACCATGCGACGCAGATGCCGCAGGCGCTTCCTGCCGATCATCGTGTGCGCAACCATGGGCAGGTCGCGGCCGCTCTGCCGGAGCACTTCCGAATACTCGCCGACCCGCCCCTCCGAGAAACTCGGGTCGCGATAGATGTCGTTGCTCACGGTGCGTTCGAGGAGATCGAGGTAGAGGTCGACAGGACTGCTGGCCTCCAGCGGCAACCCGGTGTCCAGCCAGAGCGGCAGGGTCGCCACATCCACCCTGGCCCAGGCGGCCTGCTCGGCCTCGACCGCCGCCGCCCGGCTCTCCTCGCCGAGCGTGCGCAGCATCTGCGCGCAGTCCATCGCGATCTCCGCGTTGTCGGGTAGCAGCTCCTGGAGGCGCGACAGCAGCGCGGCCGCGGCGTCGGGGCGGCCCTCGGCGCTCGCGATCCGCGCCAGCAGTTGCAGCGCCCACGGCGAGTTCGGCCGCCCCGCGCGGACCTCGTCGAGGATCGCTCGCGCCCCTGCCGGATCCGAGGCGGCGAGGAGCCCATGCGCCGCGAGGCGCCGCGACTCGAGCCAGGCGGGATGGTCGATCCCAATCCCCCGCAGCAGCGACTGCGCCCCATTCACGTCGCCGGCTGCGAGCCGGTCGCGGAGCGCGGCGAGGACATCGGTGTTCATACCCTCAGCCCTTGGCGTCGAACCAGGTCGGGCCGATGCCGCTGTCGACGACCAGCGGCACCGCGAGCTCCGCCACCCCGGCCATCTCGCTCCGGACGAGCTCCGCGACGGCGGGAGCCTCGTCGGCCGGCGCCTCGACCACCAGCTCGTCGTGCACCGAGAGCAGGAGGCGCGCTTGGCGGTGCTCGGCGCGCAGGCGGCGATCGACGGCGATCATGGCGAGCTTCATCAGGTCGGCGGCCGTCCCCTGGATGCGGGCGTTGATCGCCATCCGGCGGGCATTCTCCTTCAGATTCCAGTTCCGGCTCTGGATGTCGGGCAGGTAGCGCACCCGGCCGTAGAGCGTCTCGACGCGCCCGTCGCGCTCGGCGGCCGCCAGGGTCTCCTGCATGTAGCCTTCAACGCCGGCGTAGCGGGCGAAATAGACCGCGATGAACTGCTCTGCCTCCCTGGTCGGGATGCCAAGCGCCTGGGCGAGACCGTAGGCGCTCATGCCGTAGATGAGGCCGAAGTTGATCGTTTTCGCCGCGCGGCGCTGCTCCGCGTTGACAAAGTCGACCGAGATCCCGAGAACGGTCGCCGCAGTCGAGCGGTGGATGTCCTCGCCGCTGCGAAACGCCTCGATCATCGCCCTCTCGCCGGCGATGTGGGCCAGCACGCGAAGCTCGATCTGGCTGTAGTCCGCGGCGACCAGGAGCGACCCGGGCGCGGCGCAGAAGGCCTTGCGGATCTTCATCCCGAGCTCCGTGCGGATGGGGATGTTCTGCAGATTCGGATTGACCGACGACAGGCGCCCGGTCGCCGCGACCGCCTGCTGGAAGCGGGTGTGAATCCGTCCGTCCGCCGCGAGGAGCTGCGGCAGGGCATCGACGTAGGTCGACTTGAGCTTGGAGAGCTCGCGGTAGCGCAGCAGGTATTGCGGCAGCTCGTGACCCGCCGCGGCGAGCTCTTCCAGGGTCTCGGCGCCGGTCGAGTAGCTCTTGGTCTTCTTCGTCTTCTTGCCCGCCGGGAGCTTCAGTTTCTCGAACAGGATCGTGCCGAGCTGCTGCGGCGACTGGATGTTGAAGCGCTCGCCGGCGAGGCGGTAGATCTCCGCCTCGAGACCCGTGATCTCCTCGCCGAGCTCCGCCGACATCCGGCGCAGAAACTCGACGTCGAGGCGGATGCCGGCCTCCTCCATCCCGACGAGCACCGGCAGGAGCGGGGACTCGATCCGGCGATACAGGTCGAGAAGGGCCCCCGTTCCGAGCTCCTGCCGCAGCAGCGGCGCGAAACGCTCGACGGCCGCCAGGCGCTCGGCGACCCAGGCTCCGACCCGCTCGTCCCCCAAGGCCGGCTCGACACCCTTGTCGAACCCGGCCTCCTTCGCCGATCGCAGTTTCGACCCGGTGCGTTCGAGCGCGATCTCGTCGAGCGAGTGGCCGTGCACCGATGCCTTGCACAAGTACGAGGCGAGCATGAGATCGAATAGCCGAGCGACGCAGACCTCTCCTGCCGCGGGCGCCAGCCGGAGGAGCTCCTTGAGATCGCAGCCGATGATCTCCCGCGCCGGATCGGTGAACCACTCCGAGAGAGTCACGACGACCGCGGCGCCGAGATCCGGCGAACGCAGGTCGACCCAGCCGCGCCGGTCGCCCGAGGAAGAGGCCACCGCGAGGGCGACCGGAGCCACGGGAACGCCTGCATCCGCCAGAGCGATCGTTACGTTCTCCCCCACCGCCGCCGCAAACTCCGCCCATTGCTCTACCGAAAGAACGGCTGGGATCGCGGGAACGTCGCCACCGCCGGAGGCGGGCAGCAGCGAGCCCGACGCAGAAGCAGCGTCGAGCTCGGCGAGCAGCGTGAAGAACTCGAGCTCGGTGTAGAGCTCGCGCAGCAGCGCCGCATCGGGCGGATCGAGCTGCAGCGACTCGGGATGGATCTCGATCGGCAGGTCGGTGTGGATGGTGACCAGCTCCTTCGACAGGATCGCCTGCTCGCGATAGGCGAGCAGCCCTTCGCGATAGGCCTTGCGCGGCACCTCGGAGGCGCGCGCCAGAAGCGCCTCGACCGAACCGTACTCGGCGACGAGCTGGCGCGCCCCTTTCTCGCCGATTCCGGGCACACCCGGCACGTTGTCCACCGCGTCCCCCATCAGGGCGAGGACGTCCGCGACCTGCTCCGGCGGCACGCCGAAATCCTCGGTCACGGCGGCCGCGTCGTAGCGCTTGTTGCGGCCGGTATGGAGCAGGGTCACGTGCGGCCCGACGAGCTGCATCAGGTCCTTGTCGGCCGACACCAGCACGACCTCATAGCCCTCGGCCACAGCCTTCTTCGCCAGCGTCCCCATGACGTCGTCGGCCTCGTAGTTGTCGAGCTCGAGGCGCGGAATGCGAAACGCCTCGATCGCCTTGCGGACGTAGGGGATCTGCGGCACCAGATCGTCCGGCATCGGGGCGCGATTCGCCTTGTAGTCGGCGAACTTCTCGGTGCGCACGGTCTTGTCGGAGATGTCGAGCGCAACGCCGATGAAGTCCGGCGCTTCGTCCTTGAGGACCTTGCGCAGGATCTGCACGAAACCGAAGACGGCGTTGGTCGGCAGCCCCTTCGAGTTCGAGAGGTTCCGGATGGCGAAGAAGGCACGGAAGATGTTGTGGAAGCCGTCGATCAGGACGAGCTTGGGGCGGCGAGCCGCGTCCGGAGCCGCAGGTACGGGTCCGGCGACCGGCGCAGGCGTTTCGGAGTCCATTTCCCGAAGCTTAGCCCAGGGCGCGGCAGGCCGGCGGCGCACGTTCGGCTAGACTGCAGATCACCGCTCGAAAGGAGACCGACATGCCGGAATATGTCCAGATGGGACTCTTCTCTTGGATCGTGATGGGACTCGTGGCCGGAGCGCTGGCGCGACTGCTGCTCCCCGGCCGGGACGCCCTGGGCTGCATCACCACGAGCCTCGTCGGCATCGTCGGCGCCGTCGTCGGAGGCTTCGTCGCCACGAAGTTGGGCTTCGGCGGCTTCCAGGGGTTCGACATCTACAGCCTGATCATCGCGACCCTCGGCGCCATCCTCTTCCTGCTCGTGGTGCGGATCATCCGCGGCGGGAAGAAGTCGACCTAGTCGAGCTCGCCGGGAACGCCCATCGGCAGGCGCTTTGCGGGCCGCCGGGCCTGCGCCAGCAGGTGGCCGATCTCTGGCAACACCAGCCGCTGAAGCGCGAGCTCGATCGCTGCCGGCGAACCGGGCAGGAGGAAGATCGCCCGTCCCGAGACCAGGCCGGCGGCGGCGCGCGACAGCATCGCGGCGGCGCCGATCTCGGCGAAGGAGAGCATCCGGAAGAGCTCGCCGAAGCCCGGGATCTCCCTTTCGAAGAGCGGCGTCACCGCCTCGATCGTCACGTCGCGCGGCGCGAGTCCTGTGCCGCCGGTGACCAGTGCGGCATCGACCGCCGGCAGCGCCAGCGCCGCCTTGACCTCGGCTCGGATCTCGCCGATGTCGTCACGCACCAGGCCGCGCGAAACGATGCGATGCCCCGCTCCGGCGACGAGCGTCGCGAGCAATCCTCCTCCTTTATCGGTTCTTTCGTTCCGGCTGTCACTCACTGTGAGCAGAGCGAATCCCAGGACCGGACTTCCCGCTTGCGACCGATGTTCCCCGACCACCATGCACGTAGCCTAGCCGATTCGCCCGCCTTGCTAGCCCGGACTTCTCACCAGCATTCGTCGCGAGGCGTCGCAGATGCCCGTGACTGCAAGGCGTCGCGACCGAGGCGAGCGCAGGCGGGCCGGTCGGCCCGTCGAGCACGCCGACCGAGCGCAACGCAGCAGGCGTGGGCAGATGGGGCGCCGCAGTAGAAAGCTGGTGAGAAATCCGGGCTAGGATCCAGCGCATGAGCAGAAAAGTGGCGATTCTCGGAGTACCGATGGATCTCGGGCAGGGGCGGCGCGGCGTCGACATGGGACCGTCGGCGATCCGCTACGGCCGGCTGCACGAGCGGCTCGCAGCGATCGGCTGCGAGGTCACCGATCTGGGCGACGTCGATGTGCCGGGCGCCGAGGAGTTGGGCGTCGAACACGCGCAGCCGGGCGGCGGCATGGGCTATCTCGACGCCATCGTCCACGCCTGCGAAGCGACGATCGAGAAACTCCTCGCCCTGCCGGCGGCGACCTTTCCGGTCATCCTCGGCGGCGACCACTCGATCGCCATGGGCTCGGTGACCGGCGCCTCCCGCCGCGAGCGCACCGGCGTCATCTGGGTCGACGCCCACGGCGACTTCAACACCACGGAGACCTCGCCCTCGGGCAACATCCACGGCATGCCGTTGGGCGCCCTCTGCGGCGTCGGTGACCGGCGCCTGATCGACCTCGGCTGGCCGGGGGCGAAGATCAGGCCGGAGGACGTCGTGCTCATCGGCGTGCGCGACCTCGACAGCGAAGAGGCCCGGTTGATGCGCAACGCCGGCGTCACCGTCTACACCATGAAGGAGGTCGATCACGTCGGCCTGCCGCGGATCGCCGAGGAGACCCTGGCGCGGCTGGGCAGTCTCCCGCGCCTCCACGTCTCCTTCGATGCCGACGTGCTCGACCCGGAGGTCGCGCCCGGCGTCGGCACGCCGGTACCCGGCGGTTTCACCTACCGCGAAGCCCACCTGCTGATGGAGCTCTTCGCCGACTCGGGGCGCGTCACCAGCCTCGACCTCGTCGAAGTGAACCCGATTCTCGACCGCGAGAATCGCACCGCCAACACCATGGTCGAGCTCGCCGCGAGTCTGCTGGGCAAGCGGATCTTCTGAGAAATTCGTGACAGTTACCCATTTTCCGCTTGGGAGGCCTCTGGCAGCCAGCAAGCGTTCGAGCGGAAAATAGGTAACTGTCACGAATTTCTAGGTAACTGTCACGAATTTCGCGAGCGTCGCCATGGCCTGCGCGGCCATCGCTTTCGGCACGAAGAGATGGTCGTGGTGGTAGGCAGAGATCGCGTTGCACGGGATCCCCTGGCGCGCCAGCCCCGTCGCGACGGCGGCGAGAAAGCCGACCGCAGCGAGATCCGAGTGCACGGTGAGCGTGATCCAGGCGCAAGGGAAGGTCCCTTCGAGGCCGTGCCGCTCGGCCTCCTCTTGACGCAGCACCAGTGTCAGGCCTTCGGCCTCGCGAAAGGTCGCGAGCGGCGCGAAGCCCGCCGGAATCGAGTCCCCGGCAAGAGTGCAATAGAGCCAGGTGCCGTCCTGCAGAACCGGCTCGATGCCGGCGAGAAGGCGTCCGAGATCGGCTTCGCCCGGCGGGCTCACTCGATCTCTTCGAGCTCGGTGTCGACGTCGACAACGTCCCGTTTGGCTGTGGGCGTGACGACGACCTTCACCCAGACGGTGCGGAAGCCCTTGAGGGAGAGCTGGACCAGGTACTCACCAGGACCCGCGAAGAAGTAGGTCTCACCGCCGCCGGCGCCGTCCCAATCGTCGGCTTCGCCGAGCAACCGGCCGTCGATGGTGACCAGGACCTCCTCCGGATCGACGTGAAACTCCGCCCCCTTGCGGCACTCGAAAACGTTCGTGATCGGCGGCGCCGGAGTCGCCACGGGTGCGGGCGGCGGCACGGTTGCCGCGGCCCCGGCGGCTGCGTTCGTATCCGCGACGCTGCCGCTCGGCGCCTCTCGGGCCGCACTTCCCGTGGCCACCACGGCTGGCACCGGAGCGGGTCTTGCCGGCACCGGCTGCGGCTCGCTCGCCGACGGCCGCGCCTGCTCGATGCGCTGTCCGGCAGCGAGCGGCAGCGCTTCGCCGGCAGACGGTGCAGCGGCGGCCGCCGGCTCGGTTGCCGGGGCGCCCGGACCGGACGACGTCGCCAACGGCCCGGCAGCGACCGGAGACACTCCGGCTCCGCCCGAGCCGGCAGAGCCGGGCGCCTGCGCCATGTCCGGAGGCAGCGACGGCTGTTTCAGGAGGAGACCGCCGACCAGAGCGGCGAGCAGGAGGCCGGCCCCGAGCCAGGGGGCCCAGCGCTTCCAGGCCTGCCGTCGGTTCGGCCGGCGCTGGACGATCTCGGTCGGCGCGGAGGTGGCGTAGCTCGCCGGCGGGAGTGGCGCCGGATGCCCCCCTGGCGCGTCCTGGGCTCCCGGGCCGGCGGCGGATGCCACCCAAGCCGGCTGCGACGAGGGCCGTCCGCGCAGGGGCGCTGTCGGCGAAGTCGTTCCGCCCCCGGGCGCCGAAGGCGCGCCGGAGCGGCCGAACTGCGCGATGAGGGCGCGAGCGCGAGCCGCGAACGTCTGCGCATCGGGAATCCGGACGTCGCGTTCCTTGTCCAGTGACCAACGCAGCAGGTCGACCAGGTCGGGATGCAGCCGGCCGGCCACGGTCGCCGACTCGAAGGGGTCCTGATGCAGGATCTGGAAGACCAGTGTCGTCAGCGTATCGGCAGGAAAGGGCTTGCGCTGCATCAGCATCTCGTAGAGCACGACGCCGAGCGAGAAGAGGTCGCTCCGGCCGTCGAGCTCGAGACCCTGAACCTGCTCGGGCGCCATGTAGGCGGGGCTCCCCACCATCGTGCCGGTGCGCGTCAGCTCGGTCGACTCGCCGACCGCCTTGGCGACGCCGAAGTCGCTCACCTTGACGCCACCGGGCGTGGCCAACAGAAGATTGCCGGGCTTGATGTCGCGGTGGATGACTCCGGCACGGTGCGCTGAAGCCAGGGCGTCGGCGGTCTGCGCGACGATCTCGAGAGCCGCTGTCGTGCCCGGGAAATCGCCACGCGCCAGCCGCTGCGCGAGCGTCTCGCCGGGGACGAGCTCCATCACGAGGTAGAGCTGGTCGTTTTCTTCGCCGAAGTCGAACACCGTCACGACGTTCGGATGGTGCAGCCGCGCCGCAACCCGCGCTTCGCGCGCGAAGCGGGCAGCGGCCTCCTTGAAATCACCGTGGCCGGCGGCCGCGGCGAGCGAGATCAGTTTGATTGCGACGGCGCGGTCGAGCTGCGGATCGTGCGCGCGGTAGACCGCGCCCATCGCGCCGCGGCCGATCTCGCCGCCGAGGCGGTAACGACCGATTCTCTCGGGAGGGATCACGCCGCCGATTCTACGGGAGTCCGGCGCGCTTCCACGGCCCCCAGATTCGCGTAAGATTAGGTCCGAGGTGTCGATGCTCGCCAACCGAATTTCCGCCATTCAAGCCGCTCTCGTCGAGGCCGAGCTCGACGGCTGGTTCTTCGCGGTCTTCCAGGCGAACGATCCGATCAGCCTGGATCTGCTCGGCCTTGCCGACAGGAGCCTGGTGACCCGGCGCTGCTACTACGTCGTGCCGAGCCAGGGCGAGCCGAGGAAACTCGTCTCGACGCTCGAACCCGCAATGCTCGATCACCTGCCCGGGACCAAGGCGCTCTACACGACCTGGCAGCAGCATCGCCAGCAGCTGGAGCTCCTCGTTCGCGACTGCGGCCGGCTCGCCGCGCAGTACAGTCCGCGCAACGAGATTCCCAGCGTTTCCCGGCTCGATGCCGGCACGGCAGAGCTCCTGACCTCGTTCGGCTGCTCGCTGCGCTCGGCCGCCGACCTCGCGCAGCGTTTCGCCGCGGTCTGGACCCCCGACCAGCTCGAAGGGCATCGGCGTGCCAACGCCCATCTGCACCGCATCGCGCTCGAAGCCTTCGCGCTGGTTTCGGCACACCTCGGAGCCGACCGGTCGATCGACGAGTACCGGGTGCAACGCTTCATCCTCGAGGCTTTCGACCAGTGTGGGCTGCATACCGAGGCGGATCCGATCATCGGCGTCAACGAGCACAGCGCCGATCCGCATTTCGAGCCGACCCCCGAGACCGCGAGTCCGATCCGGCGCGGCGACTTCCTGCTCATCGATCTCTGGGCGAAGGAGAAGGCCGCGGGCAGCGTCTACGCCGACATCACCTGGTGCGGAGTCTGCGCCGAGGCCCCGACGGACCGCCAGGAGGAGATCTGGCGCATCGTGCGCGACGCGCGCGACGCCGGGATCGAGCTCGTCCAGGAGCGCTGGCCGTCGACTCCCGTCCACGGCTTCGAGGTGGACGACGCCACCCGCAACGTGATCCGCAAGGCCGGCTACGGCGACGCCTTCTTCCATCGCACCGGGCACTCGATCGGCATCAAGGACCACGGGCAGGGCGCCAACATGGACAACCTCGAGACCCACGACACGCGACGGCTGATCGCGATGACCGGATTCTCGATCGAGCCCGGGATCTATCTGGCCGGCGAGTTCGGCGTGCGCAGCGAGGTCAACATCGCGCTCACGCCGACGGCAGCCGAGGTCACCGGCGGCGCGCCGCAGCGCGAGCTGCTCCGCCTGCTCCCCTGATGACCACGGCCCCACTGGTGGAGACGACTCCGGCCGTCGCCGGCCCGCGCCAGACTTCCGGCCGGCCGGCGGTCTTCGATCGTCCCACCTGGAGCGCCGAAAGCCCTGCAGGCCGGCTCTTCTCGCGGCCCCCGGGCTCCGGCGACGAGCTCGCGCTCCTGCGCAGCTGCCTGCGCATGGCGGGCGAGCGCGCCGGTGATTTCGCCCGCGCGCTCGAGCTGCTTCCCGCCCGCGAGCAGGAGCGCGCGGCGCTGCTGCTCGCTCTCACCGGGGCGCTCTTCGCGACCGCGACCGGCGCGGGTAACCCCGAATCCCGCGTCGACGATCTCGACCGCATCGCTTTCGCGATCGCCCGCGCGCTGCGCGGAGAAAGCAGCACGCAGGAGGACGAGAGCTTCGTGCGCCGCCTCGCCGCAGAGTCGCGCCGCCGCAGCTTCACCCGCCAGGCGCTCGACGATCTCTTCGACGCCGCGCGCGTCGTCGCGCGCCGTCGCCGGCCCGAGACCGCCGAGGCGCTGGCGCTGCGCGCCCATGTTCTCTCCGACGCCTTCACCACCGCGCTCTTCGGCGCCGCGCCGACGCCGGCAGTCGTCGATCTCGGCGCCGGCCTGCTGCGCCTCCGGGCGCTGCAGTCCTTGGCCGAGGACCTGCGCGGCCACCACTGCGCGCTGCCCGAGAGCGCACTCGCCGAACCGGTGCAGTACAGGACGCCCGAAGAGGTCGGTGCCGCCGTCGAGCGCGAGTGTGGGGAGCTCCGCCAGCTTCTGCTCAAGGGAGCGCGCGCCGCGGGCGAAGTCCCGCTCTCCTTCCGCCGCCCGGTCGCTTTCCTCCTCCCGGTCGCACTCTCGCTCCTGGGCCTCCTCGAGGACCGCCCACCGGAGCTCGTGCGTCGCGCCCCCACGGTCGGCAAATGGGCCCTCCGCCGCGCCTACTGGCGCGCCCGCTTCACCCCCCTGGGTTAGATCGCGCCTCGCCGCCGGAGCGGCGCACGCGTGCAGGCCGCGGTGCACCATCGAGCGGCTCGGCTTTCAGGACTGGATGCGGCCGATCAGGGCTTCGAGGGTGGCGATGTGGCGCTCCTTGCCCGGAACGAGATAGTCGAGGAGCAGGCGGCGCGTCGGCTCGTCGAGGGAGTCATCGGCGAGGACGGCGCGATACTCCTCGAGCCCACGCAATTCGCCCAGCCTGAGCGCATCGAGCGCCAGGACATCGCCGAAGATGTTCTCCGAATCCGCGATGGTCTGGGCGTAAGGGCTCCAGTCGCTCACCCCGGCCTTGGCTCTTCCACCCCGGCGGCGGATCTCGTCCTTGAGGAGGTTCGACTGCGTCTGATGTTCGATGGCGAGGCGACTGAGCTCGAACGCCTCCTCGGCATGGTCATCTCCGACCCGGGAAATCGCCAGATTGTAGATTTCGGATGCGGACAGTTCACAGTTGAGCAGCGTATTGAGTCTGGAAACATCGACCTGAAGGTGTGGGGGCATAGCCGGGCTGGTCCTCCTCCCACTGCCTTCTGCACGACAGGTACCAGGCCGCCGCACCGGACGTGGCGCCCACGAACGCTACCCGGCCTCTAGACCGGCTTTGAACCCGGTATCGAAACCGGCGCTTCGCAAACATCGATTCGTGGCAACGAAGTTGCAGTTCTGCATCCTGGTCGCGAGCGCGCATCGATGCGCGCTCAACGAAGGCCCGAGAGCTCGACTGAAAAGGAGTGCAGACCATGGGAATGAAGAGTGAAGCACAGCCCCTGCTGGACACGGTCAAGGCTGAGGGTACGGCCATCGCCGAGCGGTTGAAGGATTCCGGAGAGACGATGCGCGGCGAGCTCGACGAGCTCCTGGGTTCGCTCTCGGAAAAGGTCTCGGACATGCGGGCCAGTCTCGCGACGGCGGCCGAAGATGGCGCCGAGACGATGGGAACCGGTGCCCGCAAGCTGGTGAAGCAGACCCGCAAGGGTGTCCAGGACTTGAACAAGCGCTGGAGCAAGCTCGATGGCAAACAGAAGCTCGCCATCGCGGGCGGCCTGCTCGCCGTCCTCGCTGCGGCCGCCGCGACCCCGACCGTGGTGCGCAGGATCCGCGCGAAATAGACCGCAGCAGGAAGTGACTGCCCGGTTCACGGCGCGGGCGCCGCCGTGCACCGGGCGCCTCTCTCCCCGCGCTCCAACCCGCTCGAGGACGATGTTGCCGACGGCTCGCGCCCGGGTTAGGGTTGCGGCGGCTGCCTCTCCGCCTTCGAATTGCTCCCATGAAGCTCCAGGCCCCAGTCTCCGACCCCGCGACGCCTCCGAGCGGCGTCGCCGACCCGCACCTGTCGCTGCCCGAGGTTCACGGCAGCATTCCCCTCGTTCCCAATCGCGGCTGGTGGCGCCGCTTCCTCGCCTTCGCCGGCCCGGGATACCTGGTCAGCGTCGGCTATATGGATCCCGGCAACTGGGCGACCGACCTCGCCGGCGGCGCCCAGTTCGGCTACGCCCTCATCTGGGTGATTCTGCTTTCGAACCTGATGGCGATGTACCTGCAGTCGCTGTGCGTGAAGCTCGGCGTGGTGACCGGAAAGGACCTCGCGCAGGCCTGCCGCGAGCAGTACTCGAAGCCGGTCTCGATCGTCCTCTGGGTACTCTGCGAGATCGCGATCATCGCCTGCGACCTCGCCGAGGTCATCGGCTCGGCGGTCGCCTTGAATCTCCTCTTCGGAGTGCCACTGGTCTGGGGCGTGATCCTCACCGGCCTCGATGTGATGTTGCTCCTCGCGGCTATGCACTTCGGTTTCCGCAAGATCGAGGCGATCGTCCTCACCCTGGTCTCGACCGTGGCGCTCTGCTTCGCGCTGCAGATCTTCCTCGCCCAGCCCGACTGGGGGGGCGTCGCGCTGGGCATGCTGGTGCCGACACTGCCCGGAACCGAGGCGTTCTACATCGCGCTCGGCATCCTCGGCGCCACGGTGATGCCGCACAATCTCTACCTCCATACCGCCCTGGTGCAGACGCGGGACATCGGACCGACCGCCGCCGACAAGCGGCAGGCGGTGCGCTACAACATCACCGACACGGTCATCGCGCTCGGCGCGGCCTTCTTCGTCAACGCTGCGATCCTCATCGTCGCCGCCGCCGTCTTCCACCGCACCGGCCAGTTCGAGGTCAGCGAGCTGCAGGAGGCGCACCGCCTGCTGGCGCCGCTCCTCGGCGCTCCGATCGCCTCGACCGCCTTCGCGGTGGCGCTCCTCGCCTCCGGGCAGTCGTCGACCATCACCGGCACGCTCGCCGGCCAGATCGTCATGGAGGGCTTCCTGCGGATCCGCGTCCGCCCCTGGCTGCGCCGCCTCGTCACCCGGTCGCTCGCCATCGTGCCGGCGGTCATCCTGATCTCGATCTCGGGCGGCAAGGACACCGTGGCCCTCCTGGTCTTCTCGCAGGTCGTGCTCTCGATGCAGCTCTCGTTCGCGATCTTCCCGCTGCTCGCCTTCACCTCCGACCGGCGCCTGATGGGCGAGTTCGCCAACTCGACTGGAGTCAAGATCCTCGGCTACGCGATCTGCAGCCTCATCGCGGGCCTCAACCTCTCGCTGCTCTGGCAGACGATCGGCACCGGCTGGATGGCGCTCCTCGTCGGAGCGGGCGCGGGCTTCACGCTCTGGGTCCGCTACGTGTACCCTCGGAGGCACCGTGTACAAGAAGATCCTGGTCACGCTCGAAAATAGCCGCACCGACGAGGCGATCCTGCGTCACATCGAGCTGCTCGCGCAGCCGCTCGGCAGCCGACTCCTGCTGGTGCATGTCGCCGACGGCTGGATGGCGCGCCACCGCGACCGCCTGAACCTCGCCGAGTCGGAGGAGATGCGGATCGACCGCGCCTACCTCGAGTCGGTGCGCGCCCGGTTCGAGAGCGCCGGAATTCCCGCCGAGACCCAACTCCTCTGGGGGGAGCCGGCCGACGAGATCGTCAAGGTCGCCGAGTCGACCGGAGTGGACCTCATCGCCATGAGCACCCACGGCCACCGCTTCCTCGCCGACCTCGTCTACGGCTCGACCGCCAACAAGGTCCGCCACACGGTGAACATCCCGGTTCTCCTGCTCAAGGCCCCCGCCGACCTCTGACCTGTTTCGCCCGGCGGCTCTCCTGACAGCACGCTGTCAGGAGGACTGCGACAGACTCCTCTCGCGCTGCGGGCCTGCCGCCCACGCGTATCTTTCCGGAGGAGCCTCTCGATGAGCCTCAAGGACGACGCGCTGTACGAGATCCAGACCACCCGCCACTTCTTCAACCGCAGCACGCGTTGCCTCGCCGAGGCCGACTCCGGCTTTCGCGCCACCCCCGATACGATGACGGCCGCCCAGCAGGTGGCCCACACCGCGCAGACTATCGACTGGCTGCGCGCCGGCATGTTCGACGACAACTGGGACATGGACTTCGAGAGAGGGACGGCGGCTACGCAGGCCTTCACGTCGCTCACCGCAGCCCGCAAGGAGCTCGACGCGGCCTGGGACCGGCTGCAGGCGCGCGTCGAACAGGCGAGCGAGGAGGAGCTCGGGAACCCGCTGGCCGACAACCCGATCCTCGGAGTGCGCCCGCGCCACAGCGGCATCAAGGCCGTTGTGGATCACTCCGGCCATCATCGCGGCGCGCTCGCCGTATACGCCCGCCTGGCCGGCAAAGTCCCGGAGATGCCCTACGGCGATTGAGACCGCCCGTCGGCCTCCGCGTCGCTCGACTCCAGGTCGAGGCGACGCAAGTAGTCGGCCAGGCTCTTTCCGGGTTCGTCGGTGAAGCACTCCATGGTTGCTTCGCAGCTCGCGATCCGGTCGAGGCGAAAGTTCCGGAAGTCGTTTCGCAGCTCGCACCAGCCGATCAGCAACCAGACCGGGGGATGGAAAGCGAGGGCGAGCGGACGTACCGTCCGTTCGCTCTCGCGTCCGCCTTCGTCGCAATAGTGCAGGGCGACCCGGCGCTTGTCGCGGATCGCGCGCCGCAAGCGGGTGAACGGCAGGCGGTCGGCGCGGCGCTCCCCGTACTTCGGCACGTAGAGGCGGGTCTCTTCCACCAGGTGCGCCCGGTTGCGTGGCAAGGCCGCCTCGATCTTGGCGACCGCGGTCGTCGCGGCGGCGGCGAGCTCACCATCTCCCCAGGCCTCTACGACCCGCGCGCCGAGTACCATCGCCTCGACCTCCTCGCGGTCGAACATGAGCGGCGGCAGATCGAAGCCGCGAAGCTGGTAGCCGACGCCGGCCTCCCCGGCGACGGGCACGCCCGAAGCCTGAAGGTCGGCGATATCCCGGTAGACGGTGCGCTCCGAGACCTCCAGCCGCTCCGCCAACCGCCGTGCCGTCACCACCCGACCGCGCCGTAGCTCGAGCAGGAGTGAGAACAGCCGGTCGGCGCGTCGCATCGGCGCAATCTAGCGCAGGGCGCGCCGGCGCGTGGGGCGGCGGCCGCCTAACCGGCCGGGTTCCACGCCCAGGCCAAGCCCGGTGCGAGGGTCACGACTTCGGTGGCGAGACCTGACGCACGCAGCTCGCTCTCGAGGCCGGCGGGGCGGCCGCGCAGGACGGGAAAGGTGCCCCAGTGGATCGGCACCACCTGGCGCACGCCGAGGAAGCTGCAGGCAAGCGCCGCCTGTCTCGGATCCATCGTGAAGTGGTCGCCGATCGGCAGGAAGGCGAGCTGCGGACGGTAGAGCTCGGCAATGAGCGCCATGTCGGAGAAGAGCGCCGTGTCCCCCGCGAAGTAGAAAGACCAGCCGGACCCCTGCACGACGAAGCCGGCGGCGAGCCCGCCGTAGACCGGAAGGCCTTGGTGCAGGAAGCCGCTCGAGTGGTCGGCCCGGACCATGCTGATGGCGACACCGCACGCCTCCTGCGTGCCGCCGAGATTCATTCCGGAAGTCCGCGGCGCTCCCTGGGCCTCGAGGTAGCAGCACAAATCGTAGTTCGAGATCACCATCGCGTCGTGTTCGCGGGCGAGCGCCAGGGCGTCGGCCATGTGGTCGGAGTGCGCATGGGTGACGAGAATGAGGTCGAGGCGGTCGAACCTCCGGCAGGAGGGCGGACAGGAAGGATTCCCCTCGAGCCACGGGTCGATGACCATCGTCTCGCCGCTCGCGAGATCGACCCGCAACGTCGCGTGTCCGAGCCAGGTGAATCGGGGGGCGGCTTGCGTCATGGCACACCTCTTGCCTTCGAAAAAGGTTGCAGAAAAATTCGTGACAGTTACCGATTTTCAGCCAGGCCATCGTGAACCGCGCATCGTCGTCTGCAGGCTGAAAATCGGTAACTGTCACGAATTTTTCTGATGCTAGAGTTCGTGGCGGAGGCGACTATGAGCCCGAATGCGGTCAATTGGATGCTCTTTCTGCACGTTCTGGCCGCCCTCTGGCTTGCCGGCGGGGTCTTTGCGGGCGCTGTGGTGCGCTCCCAGGGGCGAAAGGCAACGCGGCCCGAGGAGCGCCTGCTGGCGCTGCGCATCGCCTGGCGGCTGGCGAACGTCTACAACATCCCCGGCGCAATCGCGGCCGGCATTCTCGGCTTCGGCATCCTTCACCCGCTCGGCTGGGGCTTCAAGCCCGGCTGGGTGCAGGCCTCCATCGCCATTTGGCTTCTGATGCTGCTGAACGGCCTGTTCTACCTGCGCCCGGCTTTGAAGAAGCTGCTCGCGGCGGCCGAGGCCTCTGTCGCGGCCGGCGCGACGACCGCCGAGTTCACCCGGCTCGCCTCCGCGAAAGGTCCGCGGATCGCCGCCGACGTCAACGCGCTCGGCATCGTCGTCCTCACCCTGCTGATGATCGTCAAGCCGTTCTAGGCCCCGTCGGATCGCTCCCGTCAGGGAGCCGGCGTCGGCGTGGCGGCTGGAGCCGGCGCCGGCGCAGCGAAACTCCCAGCGAGCCAGGCGGCGAGCGCCGGGTATTTCTTGAGCAGCAGGGCCTCGTTGATCGGCTCGATCTCGGCGATGTCCCGGTTCAGGATCTTGCGCGCCGCCCGCGCCCCCTTGGCTGTCACGATGAGGTCGGCAGCGCGCATGAAGCGGGCCTCGAACCAGGCGCGCTGGGGCAGCGGCAGATTCTCGTTCCATTCCGCGAGCAGGTGGCCACCCGGAGTCTTGTCCTGGGCCGCCATGGCGTCGACCTGGGCGGCGATCTCGCGAATCCGCCCGGGCTCGAAGCGGTCCCAGGCGAGGCGCGCCACGAGATGCCCGATGACCGGCGCGATCCAGTCACGATCCCCGACGAAGTGGGCGCGCTCGGCGAGGAGCCGCGCGCCCGCGATCTGGGCCAGGATGTCGGCAACCCCGAGGGCGCCCGCCTCCTCCCGCGTCGCGAGGAGAGGCAGCCCCACCGAGACCGGAATCTCGCCGCCGAGCCAACCGCGCACCCGGCCCACCATCTCCGCGTCGGCCCACGCCGGCACCACCAGCGCATCGGTTCCCAGCGCTTCTGGTTCGCCGTAGGGATGGGTCAGCCGCGCGGCCGCCCAGTCCTCCGGCGACAGCACGTAGACGACCACCGCCACCGCCTGGAACCGTGTGCGCGCGAACTCCTGCGCCAGGAGCTCGAACCGCATCTGCACGGAGGCCGCCCGATCGAGCGCCCCCGGCGTGTACCGCACCGGCGCGAGGTCCCCCGGCAGATCGAGCAGCAACGGCAAATCGACCGTCCGCTGCCCGGCAACATCGGCGGGCAAGAGACTGCCGGAGGCGAGGGTGACCGCCGCAAGGACGAGAACCGCGGAGGCGAGGCGAAGAAAGGAAGTCGGCATGCCGGGAGTCTACGGCGTCCGGCGAGATTCGGCCCCCCGGCCGGAGGTAGACTTGGCCCATGAAAGGCTTTCGTGTAGCGCGGCATGGCGGGCCGGATGCGTTGGAGTGGGGGGAGTGGGCGGATCCGGTTCCGGGACCGGGGAAGGTCACCGTGCGGGTGCGCGCCTGCGCGCTCAATCATCTCGACCTCTGGCTCAGGAACGGCGTGCCCGGGCATCGCTTTCCGCTGCCGCTCGTGCCGGGGAGCGAGGTTGCGGGGGATGTCGCGACAACCGGCGCCGGGGTGGATGACCTCCCCGCAGGGACCCCCTGTCTGCTCTCTTCCGGCGTGTCCTGCGGAGTCTGCGCGCGGTGCCTCGCCGGGCTCGACCATCTCTGCCCGAAATACGGCTTGCTGGGCGAGCATCGCGACGGCGGCTACGCCGAGTACGTGACCGTCCCGCGGCGCAACGTCCTGCCGATTCCCAAGGGACTCTCCTACGTCGAGGCGGCGGCGATCCCGCTGGGATTCCTCACCGCCTGGCACATGCTCGTCGCGCGCGCCGCACTCGCCGCCAACGAGGACATCCTGCTGCACGCCGCCGGCTCGGGCGTGACCTCGGCCGGCATTCAGATCGCGCGACTCCTCGGAGCCCGCCGGATCCTGGTCACCGCCGGAACTGAGGCGAAGCTCGCCCGCGCGAGTGAGCTCGGCGCGACCCACGGCATCCTCTACAACCAGGGCGATTTCGTGCGCGCGGCGCGCGAGGCGACCCAGGGCGAGGGCGTGGACGTCGTTTTCGACCATGTCGGCGGGGAGACCTTCGAACGGAGCCTGCGGCTCTTGAAACGCGGCGGCCGGATGGTGCTCTGTGGAGCGACCTCGGGAGCGGAGGCGAGAATCAACCTGCGGGCGCTCTTCTTCAAGCAGCTCTCGATCCTCGGCTCGACCATGGGGAGCCTCGCCGAGCTCCACTCGCTGCTCCCCTACTTCGAGACCGGCGCCCTGCGCCCGGTCGTCGACCGCACTTTCACGCTCGCCGAGGCGCCGGCCGCGCAGGAGTACCTCGCGCAACGCGGCGCCTTCGGCAAGATCGTGCTCACCGTCGGCACCGGAGCGCGAGAGGTTCCGCGCCCGCTCCCTCCGCCCCACCCGCCCCACCCGAAGGAGATCCGCACTTGACCAGTCATGAATTCGTCGCCGACCTGGTGGCCGAGATGGAAGCCGTCTTCTCCCGTCTCGGCGCGCGCCAGGCTCTGGAGGCCGAGAGCCAGGGCCAGGTCGAGATCGTGACCCTGCTCAGGGCGGCGTTGCGCAGCGAGATCGAAGCCGCCGAGTTGGGCGGCCTCGCCCTGCCGACAACGCCGGAGCTCGACGCCAAGAGCGCCTTCGCCCAGCAGTGCGGCGACGAAATGAAGCACTACCGGCTGATCGTCGCCCGCCTCGCCGAGTTGGGCGTCGACGTCGCGAACGAGGATCCGCTCGCCGACGGCTACAGTCCGCTCTACCACTACGTCAAAGGGCTGAAGACCACCGTCGAGCGCATCGCCGCCGGTCCGTTCGCGCGCGAGGCCATTGCCAAGGTCCGCAACGAGCAGTTCATCGATCTTTGCCACCAGATGGGCGACACCGGTACCGCGGTGCTCTACCGCGACCTCATCCAGCCCGAAGAGATTCACCATCACGAGCTCGGCCGCAAGGTCCTCGAGCGCCTCTGCACCACGCCGGAACTGCAACGGCTCGCCGCGCAGGCGGCGCGCAACACCCTGGCGATCGCCGACGAGCTTCAGACCCTGGCCGAGCGCGCGACCGGAATGCGCTCGATCCCGGCGTCCTGATCCGGCATTTCGAACTGGCCTGCCGCAATCGACTGGAGAAGAGCATGTCCGAAGAGACGCGATCGCCCGTCATGACCGATCCGCCGCACGGGATCTTCCAGGTCGCCGTGCTCGGCGCCGGCACGATGGGGCGGGGAATCGCCCACATTTCCGCGCTCGCCGGCTACACCACCAACCTCTACGACGTCGATGCCGAGCAGTTGGGTGCGGCCGAGCGCTCGATCCATCGCAATCTCGACAAGGGAGTCGAGATCGGCAAGCTCGAGACCGAAGCGGCGCTCGGCGCCAAGGAGCGCCTGGCGCTCGAGAACGAGCTCGCGGCGGCGGTCGCCGAGGCCGATCTGGTGATCGAGGCGGCTCCGGAATCGATGGAGCTCAAGGTTCGGCTCTTCCAGCAAGTCGCGATGCACTGCTCCGAAGAGACCCTCTTCGCCTCCAATACCTCGGCGCTCTCGGTCACCGAGATGGCCGGCGCGACCGGCCGGCCGGAGCGCTTCGCCGGCACCCACTTCTTCAATCCGGTGCATCTCATGAAGCTCCTCGAGCTGGTGCGCGGTCTCGAGACTTCGGAGGCGACCCTCGCCACCCTCCGTGAGGTCGGCCGGCGGATGGGCAAGGAGGTCGTCGTGGTGCGCGACGTCCCCGGCTTCGCCACCTCGCGGATCAACGCCCTGATCGGCAACGAGGCGTTCCGCATGCTCGAGCAGGGCGTCGCCTCGGCGGACGACATCGACAAGGCGGTGAAGCTCGGTCTCAACCACCCGATGGGGCCGTTCGAGATGGGCGACCTCGTCGGCCTGGACGTGCGGCTCAAGATTCTCGAGCATCTCCACGCCACGCTG
Organism: Thermoanaerobaculia bacterium; assembly: GCA_018057705.1. Classification (NCBI taxonomy): domain Bacteria; kingdom Pseudomonadati; phylum Acidobacteriota; class Thermoanaerobaculia; species Thermoanaerobaculia bacterium. The sequence goes on from JAGPDF010000001.1 coordinate 108,680, forward strand.
GGCGAGACCTTCCGGCCGTCGAACCTGATGCGCCAGTACGTGCAGGCGGGGCGCCTCGGCAGGAAGACCGGGCGCGGCGTGCACACCTACGACGAGCAGGGCAGGAAGATCGGATGACGACGAAACCGCCCGCCGTGTCCCGCTTCCGTCGGGCCTTCGCCACCCTTCGTACCGCCGGATTCACCGCGGCCCTCGCCCTGGCGGCGGGCGCTCGCCTTGCGGCGCAGCTGGTGCCGATCGGCCCGGAGTCGGCGGTGAACGCGACGACCGCCGGCTCGCAGTTCGCCGCCGGCGTGGCAGGAGAACCCGGCGGCCCCTACCTCGTCGTTTGGCAGAGTGCCGACCAGGATGGCAGCGGCGCCGGCGTCTACGGCCGCCTCTACGACGCCGCCGGGACCGCCCTCACCGGCGAGCTCCGCCTCTCGCAGACGACGGCCGGAGATCAGATCAGCCCGGCGGTCGCCTGGTCGCCGGCGGGGACGTTCCTGGTCGCCTGGGCGTCGAATGGCCAGGACGGCAGCGGCTTCGGCATCTACGCGCGGCGGCTTCAGGCCTCGACAGGAGCGCTCCTCGGCAACGAGTTCCCGGTGCACGTCACGACCGCAGGCAGCCAGCTCGCGCCGCGCGTCGCGGCGCAGGGCTCGGCCTTCTACGTCGTCTGGAGCGGCCTCGGGGCCGGCGGCGACAACGACATCTTTGCTCGCGGTTTCGCAGCAGCGGTCGAGGGCACCGGCGGAGCCGGCGCCACGACGGGCGAGGTCCGGATCAACGCCGGAGTCTCCGGCAATCAGGTGCAACCGGCAATCGCCGCCGCCGGCAGCGGGCTCGTCGCCGCCTGGGCGAGCGAAGGTTCCGACGGCAGCGGCTTCGGCGTCGTCGCCCGGCGCCTGGACGGCGCGCTCACGCCTCTCTCCGCCGACATCCCGGTGCCCCAGAACACGATCTACGACCAGTCGGCTCCGGCCGTCGCCGGGTTTGCGAGCGGCGGCTTCGCGGTCGCCTGGCAGCGGGCGCTGCAGGCGATCGGGTCGCCCATCGGGCCGCAGCCGGTCATCGCGCTGCGGCGCTTCGCCGGCAGCGCGGGCTTCCCCGCCACCGGCCCTGAGCTCCAGGTGCAGGGCGACGTCTCGCGCCGCCACGAGCTGCCGGCCCTGATCACCGACGGCGAGGAGACCCTCACCGTCGCCTGGCAGGAGCACAACCTCGCGAGCGGCGACAAGCAGGTCGTGGCGAGCCGCTTCGACGCCGCGAACGTGCCGCAGGTCATCGACTTCCCCCTGAGCTCGACTTCGGCCGGCGACCAGATCGCGCCGGCGCTCTTCGGCTCCTCCCGGCTCGTCGCCGCCTGGGCGAGCTTCGGCCAGGACGGCAACTCTTTCGGCGTCTTCGCGCGCCGCTTTGGCTCGCCGCTCCCGCCCTGCGTCGCCGACGCCGCCACCCTCTGTCTCAACGACGACCGATTCCGCGTGCGCGCCACTTACGCCACCGCCGCCGGCGCGAGCGGCGCCGGCCAGGCGGTGGCCCTGACGCCCGAGTCGGGCTACTACTGGTTCTTCGACGACGCCAACGTCGAGATCGTCGTCAAGGCGATCGACGCCTGCGGACTCAGTGGCTTCGACAACTATTGGATCTTCGCGACCGGCCTGACCAACGTCGAGGTCACCCTCGACGTCGTGGATACCTGGACCGGCGACCAGAGGGTCTACAGGAATCCCCTCCGCCAGGATTTTCAGCCGATCCTGGATACCGGCCACTTCAACGTCTGCGATGCACCGCAGCCATTCGCCGCCTCTGGGACAGCTATGTCAGCGAGGGGTGCCTCGTTGACGATGAGGGGACATGTTGCGGGGCCACCGACGAGTGCCCAACAGCAGCCGTCGCCTCCCCGCTACGTGTCCCCTGTCCTCGCCGACACGACCCCGAGCGCCGAGAACTCGACGACGCCGGACGGCGCGAGCACCGCAGGCAGCTGCGTCGCCGACGCCACCACCCTCTGCCTCAACCAGGGCCGCTTCGAGGTGAAGATCGACTACCGCACGGCGCAGGGCGCGACCGGCGACGGCCAGGCCTTCCCGCTGACCACCGACTCCGGCTACTTCTGGTTCTTCGACGACGCCAACGTCGAGCTGGTCATCAAGGTCATCGACGGCTGTGGCTTCAACGACCGCTACTGGGTCTTCGCCGGCGGCCTGACCAACGTCGAAACCCACCTCACCGTGCGCGACACGCTGTTCTCGACCACGACCTTCACGCGCACCAACCCCTTGAATCAGGCGTTCGCGCCGATCCTCTCGATCGACGCTTTCGCCACCTGTCCGTAGCTTTGGTGAGGGGGCACTCGGGCGCTCGAGGATCCAGGGCGTGCTCCTATTTGAAGCGTGGTCGCCCACCCTGGATCCTCGAGTGCCCGAGCGCCCCTGGGATACGGGGGGCTTCTCTCTCGACTGTACTGGCGAGAAATTGGTGACAGTTTCCTGATTTCCGACCTGCGGTGCGGATGGCACCTGACCAGACACAGGCGGAAATCAGGTAACTGTCACCAATTTCTCAGCGATCTTCGGTCGCGGCAGCGGGCATCGGCGGCACCGACGCAGCGGGCTTGCCGCGAAAGAGCTTCTTGAGGCCGAGCCGCAGCCCATCGAGCTCGGCGTAGAGCCAGAGCTTCACGCCGCGCAGGGCCATGCGGAAGGGCGCGGTGTCGAGGGCGAAGTAGGCTTTGATGCGGCGGCCGGCGTTTCTCTTCCCCGCTTCGCCCATCTCGTGCCGGAGCTCGGCGAGCGCCTTGAACCGACGGTTGTAGAACATCATCAGGCGGTAGTTGAAGTAGGCCTCTTTCGGCCCCAGCACCGGCATCCAGAAAAAGCGGCCGTAGACGCGGTAGGCCGGGATGACGACGAAGATGTAGTACTGCGCGGTATCGAGCAGGAAGGCCGCCGACAGCAGGTCGGCCTCGCCCATGTAGTAGTACTTGTCCCTGTAGATCGCCTCGAAGAAGCGCCAGTAGGAGCGCACGAAGGTCTCGTTGTGCTCTTTCGTGCGCGCGACGATCGGCTTTCCAGCGAGGTCGATCGCGACGATCTCCGCGGTGGCCTCGACCGAGAAGGCGCAGTGGTCGAGGCCCGGCGAGTAGTAGGGGTCGAGGAAGACTGCGGCGTCGCCGACCAGCGCCCAGCCCTCGCCCATGTACTGCGTCGTGGCGTAGGGCAGGTTCGAGTAGTAACGAAAGTCTTCGGTGCGCAGCTCCGCGCCCGGCAGGAGCTCGTTGAACGGCACGAGCTCGGCGAGGAAGTCCCGGAACGCCTGCTCGCGATCCGTCCGCGTGTGCAGGTCGAGGAGCCGGCGGTCCCAGACGACGCCGACCGAGGTCTCGCCGTGACCGTGCGGAATCACCCAGACCCAGTAGCCGCGGCCGGTGTAGTGATTCGTGCCCAGGCGCCGCGAGGAGACGTTCCGCCGCGCCCATTCGACCGGCCCGCGCGCCGCGAGATCGTCGATGTGCCCAAGGTTCCGGAAGCGCCCCCAGAAGGCTGCGGTCGGATGTTGCTCGTTCTTCGTGATCAGGCCGAGCTGCCGGCCGAGCAACGTGCCCCGGCCGGTGGCATCGATCACCCAGCGGCAGCCGACCGTGAAGGTGTCGCTCCCCTGGTCGATCGTCACCCGATGGTCGAACTTCCCGAGCTCGACCTCGCGCACCCGGGCCGGGCGGACGAGCTCGGCGCCGGCGGCGACCGCCTCGTCGAGCAGGTGCTGGTCGAGGACGTCCCGGCGCAGCTGAAACGACGGCACGGCGCTGCGCACGAATCCGCCCGCCTCGGTCGCCTGCCAGTGGTGCTGCACGTCGGCGTTCGCGAACCAGTAGCGCAAGCCCTCCTTCGGCAGCTGGTCGAGCTCGAGGTGCCGCCACTGCGCGAGCCGCCGGGTGAGGAACATCGCCGACATCTCGGTCGTCGCCTCGCCGACCTTGGCGTCGAACTGCTTCGACTTCTCGACCACGAGAACCGAGAACTCCGGATGGTCGCGTTTGAGCAACATCGCTGTCGAGGCGCCGCTGAAAGCCCCCCCGAGGACGACGACGTCGTAGCGCTCCTGTAGCGGCCGATTCATCGGCCGGCCTCGCCGGTGGCGAGCGCAGCCAGTGCCGCGAGGGAAGAGAGCGCGGGGTCGGCGAGCTGCCGCCGGTCGAGCTTGCCGCGCCCGTCGCGCGGCAGCTCCAGCAGCACCACGACGCTGCGCGGAATCTTGTGCTCGGCGAGTCTGCCGCGACAGTGCTCGACGACGCTCTCGAACGTCACCGCCGCGTTGGCGGCGCCGAAGACGGCGCGCAGGACCGTGCGCGGCCCTTCCGGTCCGTCCACGCCGAGGACGCAGACGTCGTCCACCCCCGGAAGGTCGCGCAGGAGGTTCTCGACCTCGCGCGGCTGCACGTTCTTGCCCTTGACGATGACCAGGTCGTCGGCCCGGCCAAGCAGGCGGAGCTCTCCGGGGCGCTTTTCGTCCCACGCCGCGAGGTCGCCGGTCAGGAACCTCCCGCCGGCGAGCTCGGAGGCGGGCTCCGGGAGGTAGCCTTCGGCCACCGCCGCACTGCGCACCCGCAGTCGCCCGGTCTCGGCGTCGAGCTCGATCGCGACGCCCTCGATCGGCGTGCCGACCGTGCCCTGCTCCGCAGCCGTTCCCTCGCGGTCGAAGGCGATGCCGCCGGACTCGCTCGCACCGTAGAAGACCTGCACCGGCCGACCGAAGCGCTCGCGGACGGCGCGCGCCGTCTCGGGCGCGAGCGGCGCGCCGGCGCTCGTCAGGAGCCGGACGCTCGGCGGCAGCGGCGGCGGCGAGGCGAGGCGCGCCCAGCACGAGAGCCAGGCCGGCACCGCCGGGAAGAAGGTCGCCTCGAGATCGCGCGCGGCGGCGAGCGGCGCCATTACCGAGCGCTCGTCCGGAACGACGATCAGGGCTCCGCGTACGAGCGCCGGCAGCACGACACTCGAGAAGCCGTAGGAGTGCGAGAAGGGGATGGCACCTACGTGCCGGTCCTCCGCGGTGAGACCCATGGAGGCCGCGAGCTGCGCCTCGTCGGCGACCAGCGCCGCCGAAGAGACGACGACCCCGCGCGGCAGCCCGGTGGAGCCGGAGGTCAGCTTGATCGCGCCGATCGACTCCGGGAGGTGGCGCACCACCGAGCCGAGCCGGGTGACGAAGGTCCAGTGCTCTCCCCCGCGCGGCCAGGCCTCGGAGAGCGAGAGACAGCCGGCGACATCGAAGCGCTCGAGGATCCCCTCCAGGGCGTGCGCCGGCACCGCTACGTCGCACAGCACCGGCACCAGGCCGCAGCGGCGCAGGGCCAGGTACCCGACCAGGAATCCAGGACCATTCGCGGCGACCAGGCCGACCAGCCGGCCCGGAACGAGAGCGTGCTCGTGCAGGCGGCTGGCGAGCTCGCCCGCCTGGAGGTGCACGTCGGCGACGGTCGCCAGACGCGAGGGCGAAGCCACGATCGGCCGCTCGGGCTGGTCGGTATGGAGGGCGTCGAAAGCGCCGAGAATTGGGTCGCGAAACACGCCGCGAGTATACTTGTCCACCCGCCAGACGGGGATTTTCGACCGCCTTCCGAGAGAACCCACGCGACCATGAACCGTCCAGCCTCCAGCTACGATTTCGACTTCGCCGTCGCCGGGGGGGGGCCCGCTGGCACTTCGGCCGCGATCTGCCTGGCCCAGAAGGGCCATCGCGTCGTCCTGTTCGAGCGCGAGCAGTTCCCGCGCTTCCACATCGGCGAATCGCTCCTGTCGACCGCGAACGACGCCTTCGCCACCCTCGGAGTCGCCGAGCGCGTCGAGGCCGCCTGTTTTCCGCCCAAGTGGGGCGCCCGCCTCTACACGCCCGACGGCCTCACCGGACGCGGCGTCGACTTCACCATCGCCAGCGGAGTGACGCGCGCGCTGACTTACCAGGTCTGCCGCGAGAAGTTCGACGCCATCCTGCTCGAGCGCGCCCGCGAGGTGGGCGTCGACGTGCGCGAGGGGCATCGCGTCTCCGGCTGCGAGTTCGACGCCGAGGCCGCGAGCCTCGAGTTCTCCTCGCCCGACGGCGGCGGCAAAGTGCGCGTCCGCGCGCTGGTCGACGCCTCCGGCCGGCACGGCTTGCTGGCGAAGAAGTTCGACCTGCGCTCCGACGAACCGCGGCTCGCGAACATTGCAGTCTTCTCTCATTTCACCGGCGTGCCGCGCCTCGAAGGCGAGCGCCCGGACGACATCCGGCTGGTGGCGCGCGCGGATGCCGGCTGGTTCTGGCTCATTCCGATTTCGCCTGAGCTCACGAGCGTCGGCGTCGTCATTCCGATGAAGCGCTACATGCAGCTCGAGCACGGGTCTCCGGAGGCCATGCTGCAGGCGGCATTCGACGACACGCCGATGATGGCGGGCCTGATGCGCGACGCCCGAAGGGAGTGGCCCGTCCGCGTGGAGAAGGACTTCTCCTACAGCGCCTCGACTTACGCGGGCGACCGCTGGATCCTCGCCGGCGACGCGGGCTCCTTCCTCGACCCGGTCTTCTCGAGCGGCGTCTCGATCGCCATGGAGTCGGGGATCGAGGCCGCGACGGTGCTTGACCGGGCGCTCGCCCGGAACGACTTCTCGGCACGCCACTTCGCAGCCTTCTCGCGCCGCCAGGCGAAACGTTTCCGGGCCTTCCGCCGCTTCGTCGTCGGTTTCTACTCGCCGGAGTTCCGCGATCTCTTTTTCTCGCCTGAGCCGCCGACGATCCTCTTTCGGGCTGTCGTAACGGTGCTCGCCGGCAACTGGAATCCGGGCCTCTGGACGAGCGCGATGAACGAGATCTTCTTCTTTTTGGTCGCACTCCAGAAGCGCTTCTCGCCCTCGACGCGCCTCTTCCGCCGCGACGCCACCGCCGGGTATCCGACCGAAGACGCCGCGTGAGCCCACAAGCCAGGGTCATGGTGGCCGCCGAGGAGCTGGCGCCCCGCCTCAAGCGGCTCATCGTCGGGACACTCCGACTCGAGGGGCTCGACCCGGAATCGATCGGCGACGACCAGCTGCTCTTCGGCGAGGGCCTGGGCCTCGACTCGATCGACGCGCTCGAGCTCGTGGTCGCGATCGAGCGCGAGTTCGCGATCGCGATCCCGGAGGGCAAGGTGGACCACGACGTCTTCCACTCCGTCCGCACCCTGGCGGTCTGGCTGGCCGAGCGCCTTCCTCAGGGCGACCCGAGCGATTCGAGCCAGCCGAGCCAGCAGAGCGTCCGGCGCAGCGCCCGTTCGAGAGCCCCCGCATCATGAGGCCCGAGGGCGACCCCGGAGCTCCTCCGCCCGGAGCGGTCGCAATCACTGGCCTCGGCGCGATGAGCGGTTACGGCTCGGGCACCGCCGCTCTCTGGAAGGGCCTGGCCTCGGGGATCTCGGCGATCGGCCCGTTCTCGCGCTTCGAGCACGAACGCTTCCGCACCCAACTGGCCTCCGAAGTCGCCGGCGTTCCGCCGCAGGCCGGGGAGCGTCGGAGCTCGATCGCCGACCGATTTGCGCTCGACGCGGCGCGCGAAGCGCTCGCCCAGGCGGGGCTCCCGCCGCAGCTCGACGAGCTCTCCTGCGGTATCTACTTCGGCAGCTCGACCGGCGGCATGTTCGAGTCGGAGAGCTACTTCGCCGATCTCATGGGCCAGCCGCAGCGCGCCTCCGGCATCGGCCGGCTCACCGCGCAGCAGACCTGCTCTCCGGGCGAGACCGTCGGCCGCGCCTACGGCGTCCACGGCCCGGTTCAGACCGTCGCCTCGGCCTGCGCTTCGGCCACGCTCGCGATGGGCAACGCCCTCGCCGCGCTGCGCGCCGGCGAGATCGACATCGCCATCGCCGGCGGCAGCGACTCGCTTTGCCGGCTCACCTATGCCGGCTTCAACTCCCTGCGGGCCGTCGATCCGAAGGCATGCCGGCCCTTCCGCTCCGAGCGCGAGGGGATGTCGATCGGCGAAGGGGCCGCCGTCCTGGTGCTCGAGACGGCCGCCGGCGCTCGGGCCCGCGGCGCGCGGATCCTGGGCTGGCTCCTGGGCGCCGGCGCCTCCTGCGACGCGCATCACATGACCGCGCCCGATCCGCAGGGCGCCGGCATCGCGCGCGCCGTCGAGGCAGCCCTGGCGGATGCCGGCCTCGCGCCCGCCGATATCGACTTCGTCAACGTCCACGGCACCGGCACGCCGCACAACGACGCCGCCGAGGCCAACATGCTGCGTGCAGTCTTCGGCGCTCGGCTGACCCGGATGCCGCTCACCTCCTCGAAGGGTGCCGTCGGGCACTACCTCGGGGCCGCCGGAGCGATCGAGGCGGTCGCGACCATGCTGTGCTTCCTGCACGGCGCGGTCCATCCGACCCCGGGCGAAGGCGAGGTCGATCCGGCGATGGGCCTCGACCTGGTGACCGGCCGACCGCGGCCCGTGCCCGGCGCCCGTTTCGCCCTGTCCACGAACCTCGCTTTTGGCGGCACCAACGCCGCCATCATCCTCGGCGCCGGGCAGGTACGAGTGCTGTGAGCGCCGAGGTCGTGGTCACCGGATTGGGGGTCCTCGGCCCATTCGGCGCCGGCCGCCAGGCACTGCTCGAAGGGCTCCGGGCAGGCGTGCCGCGCCTCCGCGAGGTCGACCGGAGTGCGGGCTTCCACCGGTCCGGCGGAGCGCGTCTTGCCGCGCTGGCCGACCTCTCGGAGCTCGGCCAGCTCGTTCCGGCGGCACTCTCCCGTCGCATGAGCCCGCCGGCGCGGATGGCGGTGGCGGCGATGCAGCTCGCTCTGCGCGACGCTGGAATTCCGGAAGGTGCCGACCACGGGGCGACCGGAATCGTCACCGGGACCTCCTTCGGCCCCGCCTGGGTAACCGAGCAACTCCTGCGGCAGATCCTCGGCCAGGGGCCGGAGCAGGCTTCACCGGCGCTCTTCACCGAGTCGGTGGCGAGCGCCAGCGCAGCGCAGATGGCGATGGTGATCCGCGCACGCGGACCGAACCAGACGCTGACCCAGCGCGAGGCGAGCGACCTCCTCGCCCTCGGCGAGGCGGCGCGGTGGATTCGCGACGGCAAGACCGGGCGCGTCCTGGTCGGCATCGTCGAAGAGAGCATCCCGATCCTGCACGCCCTGCTCGATCGCTTTCACGCCTTGGCGCGCGCCGACCGCTTCGGTCCGGAGCGCGCCAGGCCGTTCGATCGGCACAGGAATGGTCTCACCGCCGCCGAGGGCGCCGTGGTCGTGGTCCTCGAGAGCGCGGCCCTGGCCGAAGAGCGCGGCGCCCGGCCGCTCTGCCGCCTGCTCGCCCACGGCGCCGCCTTCGATCCGACCGCCCGGTCGCACGACTGGGGTCACGGCGAGGTCGCGCTCGGCCGGTCGCTGCGCCGCTTCCTCGACCGCAGCGGCGTCGCCCCGGCCACGATCGAGCTCATTGTCTCCGGGGCCTCCGGCTCGCGTGCCGGCGACCGGCTCGAGGCGCTCACCCTGCGGGCCGCCTGGGGGGCGCAGGCGCTGCCGCCAGTCGTCGCCCCGAAAGGCTTGACAGGAGAGTATGGCGGCGGCTTCCTCGCCGCGGGGCTCCTCGCCGCCGGCGGTGAGCCGCCCGGACCGACCGCCGGCTTCGCCGAGGTCGATCCGGAGCTCGGCCTGGCGCCTTGGACCGGAGGCACCGCGCTCGCCTCCCCCGGCGTGAGCCTGATCACCTCCCTCGCCTCCGGCGGCGCTGCCGCCTGGGCGCTGGTCGCTCCAGCCTAGAACCTCTCCCGCCGTCCGGCGTATAACTCTCGACGTGAGATTCCGATTCCGCCTCGCCCTGGTCTTCCTCCTGCTGTCGGCCGTCCCGCTGACGGTCCTGGCGCTGTACTCCTTCACCACCTCGAGCCGCGCCCTGCGCCAGGCCGCCGAGGCGGAGGCGAAACTCATGGCGCGCGACCTCGAACAGCGGGTCGAGGGAGTCTCGACGGAGATCGACCGCAGCGTGAAAGCGCTGGCGCGTCTGCCCGCCGCCTACTGGTTGCGCTCGGAGAACGGCACCTCCGACGGCAAGCTCGACGCCCAGGTCTTCGCCGGCCTCGCCCAGGCGTTGCCGTTCATCGAGGACTTCCGCTTCGTACCCAGGGGCGCCGCCGCTGGCGCCGCGCGCGGCGCCGCTGAGCCCCGCAAGACGCAGGTCGCTGTCCAGCCACTTTCGCCGCAGGAGGTGCGGCAACTCGACGAGGAGCGGCTCCGCCAGGCTGAAGAGGCGCGGCGGCGCGGCGACGAGCAGCTCCGCCTGGCCGAGAAGAGCGTCACGGCGTCCCTGCTCCATCTTCCGGCGGGCCTGCCGGAGGCCGACCGCAAACGAATCCAGGAGGAGCTCGAGCAGGTGCGCGCCGAGATCGGGCGCAGTTTCGCGTCCCGCCGCGAGAACCCTGGCGTGCCGCCGGCCCCCCCGCTGCCGCCGACCGCGCCGGTCCCGGCACCGGCTCCGGTCGCAGAAGTCGCAGGTGCGGCTCAGGTGGCTCCGGTCGCCCCGGTGGCGGCACCGGCGCCTGTTGCCTCGCCGAACGCCGCACCCATGCCGCTCGCGGACGGCGTCTCCTGCCCGGTGACCGACGACGGCCAGGTCGTCGGCGAGATCCAGGGGCGGCTCAAGGCCAAGGAGATTCTGCGCTCGGTGCTCGGGCAGACGCATCGCGAGCAGGGCGAGGTCCCGTTCGCGATCGACAGCGAGAACAAGCTCTACGTCGCGACCGGTGCCGACGGCGAAATCCTGCGCAAGCTCCCCTCGGTGGGCGCGTTGCGCGGCGAGGCGAGCGTCGCAGCGGCCGAGAAAGGGACGGCCGACGACTGGGTCGTGGTCGCCCGCCGCGACCCGGTCTCGGGTCTGCGCTTCGGCATTGCGCGGCCGATCTCGCAGGCGATGAAGGAGCTGCGCCGGGCGACGGCGTGGAACTTCGTGGCCGGGTTCTTCCTGGTCGGCATCGCGACCATCGGCATGATTCCACTCACCAGCGGGATGGTGAAGAGCGTGCAGCAACTGGAGGCGGGAGCGGCGAGGATCGCCGGCGGCGATCTTCAGACGCGCGTGCCGGTGCGTTCGCGCGACGAGTTCGGACGGCTCGCCGGGAGCTTCAATCACATGGCTGAGCAGCTCGCGGAGCATCAGGCGCGCCTGATCGAGCAGGAGCGCCTGGGGAAGGAGCGCGAGATCGAACGGCGCCTGCTCGAAGCCGAGAACGGGCGCAAGAGTCAGGAGCTCGAAGAGGCCCGGCTCTTCCAGTTGTCGTTGCTGCCGCGCCAGCTTCCGCAGTACCAGGGCATCGAGCTCGCGGTCGCGATGTCGACCGCGACCGAAGTGGGCGGCGACTACTACGACTTCCGTACCGGCGCGAACGGCGACCTGCTGCTGGCGATCGGCGACGCGACCGGCCACGGCGCGGCCGCGGGGACGATGGTCACCGTGGTCAAGAGCCTCTTCCTGGCGGCCGGCGACGACGCCTCCCCGGCCGGGTTCCTGCGTCGCGCCACGGGCATGGTCCACGGCATGGGACTGTCACGCATGGCAATGGCGCTCGCGGTCGCGAGGCTTGCGGGCCGCGCGCTCACGATCTCCTCCGCTGGCATGCCGCCGGCGCTGCACTTTCGCGCCGCGACCGGCGAGGTCGATGAGATCGCGCTTGCCGGCATGCCGCTCGGGGCCCGCAACGACTTTCCGTACTCTGAGCGCCGGCTCGAGATCGCTCCCGGGGACGTCGTCCTGCTGATGAGCGACGGCTTTCCCGAGCTGCCCAATCCGACCGGCGAGCCGCTCGGTTACGAGCGCGCGCGAGCGCATTTCGCCGTCGCGGCATCGCGGGGTACCTCCGGCGAAGGAGCGGGCGCCGGCGGCATCGTCGCGGCTCTCGAGCAGGCCGCCGCCAACTGGTCGGGGGCCGACGCCGGCCCCGACGCCGCACCGGCCCCGTCGGATGACGTCACCTTCCTCGTTCTGCGCGCCACCTGACCCCAGCTGACAGAATGGGCCGGTGACCCAGCCCGGCGACGAGTCCGATCTCTTTCTCTCTCTCACCCCCGAACGCGTACTCGACGCCGTCGAGGCGGCGGGGGTGGCGGTGCGGCCGCTCTGCTATCCGCTGAACTCGTTCGAGAACCGGGTCTACGAGGTGGAGCTCGCCGACCGCTCGCGCGTGGTGGCGAAGTTCTACCGCCCGCAGCGCTGGACGGCGGGAGCGATCCTCGAAGAACACCGGTTCCTCGCCGAGCTCGATGCCGAGGAGATTCCGGTCTGTCCGGCGCGCCCGTTCCCCGACGGCTCGACGCTGGCGACGACCGCAGGGGGGATCTTCTACACCCTGTTCGACCGCAAGGGCGGACGCGCTCCGGCCGAGCTCGACAGCCGGGGCGCCTCGCGTCTCGGCATGCTGGTCGGGCGGTTGCACGTTGTCGGCGCCCGGCGCCCCGAGGCCGACCGGCTCCCTCTCACGAGCGAGGCCTATGTGCGCCGCGACCTCGATTGGCTCGAACGCGCCGCGATCGTGCCGCGCCGGCTCGCCGCGCGCTACTTCGCTGCCGGGCGCGCGATCGCCGACGCCTACGACCGCATGTCCGCCGGCGTGGCGGTGCTCCGCCTGCACGGCGACCTGCACCTGGGCAACGTCCTCGACCGCGACGGCGAGCTCCGTCTGCTCGACTTCGACGACTGCATGATCGGGCCGGCGGTGCAGGATCTCTGGCTCGCCCTGGGCGGCCGCGACACCGCGACCACGACGTTGCGCGAGGAGTTCCTGGAGAGCTACGAGCAGTTCCGGCGGTTCGACCGCGCCGAGCTCCGGCTCATCGAGCCGCTGCGCGGCCTGCGCATGGCGCACTACGCCGCTTGGCTGGCGCGCCGCTGGCACGACCCGATCTTCCCCAGGAACTGGCCGCATTTCGGCACCGAGGAGAGCTGGGAGCGCGAGACCGTCGACCTCGAGGAGCAGCGCATCGTCGTCGACCGCGTCGAGCGCGGGGGCTCGATCGCCCCGCCGCCAACCGCCGAGGACGAAGAGGCGCTCACCAACAAGGACCTCTTCTGGGACTGGAACGGCTGACGGCAGGGCACCGATGCCTCGCCTTCGACACCGGGACCGATGGCGCCCCGACCCGGATTGCGGCCGGCTCCGCGGGGACATAGGATCGCCTCGCGCATGAGCGACGAACCCAAGGGGGGCGCTGAGTGGCCGGACGCCGGCGACGCGACGCCTGCTGCCCCGCCCGCCGGCTGGCAGAGTCCGCCCGCAGCGGTCTATGGTCTCGAGCATTCGCTGCGGTGCCCGGCCTGCAAGGACGAGATCGATCAGCTCTTCGTGATTCGCCTGCTCCGCACGCGCGTGAACTTCATGTCGTCGTTGCCGCGCAGCGGCCGGCTCCTCGCTTGTCCGAAGTGCCGGACGATTCTGCCGGGCGAGCTGGGAGCGGTGCTCTAGGCCAGACTCCCCGCCAGTTCGCTGCTGCGACGCCGCTCAGCGCGGCGGGCCCTCGAGCAGGAAGCGGATCGCCAGGCGCGTCTCCATTTCGACCGCCACGCCGTCGCGCCGCCCGGGACGGAACTGGGCCGACAGCGCGGCCTCGCGCGCCGATTCGTCGAAGCCGAAGCCGGCCGGAGGTCCGACCGGTTCGACCGAAAGCACCCGGCCTGTCGCATCCACCTGCACCTTGAGCTCCACCGTCGCCATCCGGCGACGGGCGCGCGCGACCCGCGGATAGTCGGGCCGGATCGCCCGCAGGAGCTGCGGCGGTTCGATCTGCGGCAGGCCGCGAACGCCGCCGGTGCCTGCGGGGCCGCCGCTGGCTCCACTCGATCCGGTCGCTCCCGTCGCTCCAGTGCCCCCGGCCGGCCGGCTTCCGCCGCCGGGCGCCGACGCCGCTTCCGGCGGCGGCAGGAGCTCGAGCCCCTCGCGTACTCTGCGCTCGCCGATCTCCATCCCGGTGCCGTTCTCCCCCGGCCCGACCGTCCCGGCGGCTGCTCCCGGGTCGAGCCCCGCGGAGCCGGCGACCGGGCGAGGGTCGCCGGCCTCGGTCAGTCGGGCTTCGAGCTCCCGGATGCGCGCCTCGTAGAGCCCGCGGTCGTCGGCCGGACGGGCCCCTGCGAGCTCGGCCTGCAGGCGCCGCACCTCGTCGCGCAGACGAACCAGCTCCTCCTCGTCGCGGACGACGATCTCCGCCAGCGGGACCGTATCCGAGGATACCGGAGCGAGCACGTCCGGCGGCGGCGGCGGCGACGCGCGGAGGCGGCGCCACTCCACCCAGCCGGCGATGGCGAGCACGGCGACCGCCAGGCCGGAGGCGAGGAGCAGCCTGCGGCGCCCGCGGTCGGCAGCCGCCGCCGGTGCCCGCCGGGAGCGCTTTTCTTCGTAGAGCCGGCGGTCCGCCACCGCCAGGACCTCTTCGCCGGTGGCGCCGTCGACCGGAAAGCTCGCGACACCCATGCTGAACGACAAAGGCAGAACGAGCTGCTCACCGCTCTCCGGCGAGGTGATCTCGACCGTGGAGAGGGCGGAGCGTGCACGCTCTGCCAGGACGCGGGCCTCTTCGGCGCCGGCGCCGAAGAGCACGACGACGAACTCGTCACCGCCGTAGCGGATCAGGCGGTCTTCGGCCCGAAAGCTCTCGCGCAGCCGGTCGGAGGCGCGATGCAGGACGTCGTCGCCGGCCAGGTGGCCGTGGGCGTCATTGATCTCCTTGAAGAAATCGAGGTCCAGCACGAGGAGGGTGACCGTCCCCTGGGTCGCAACGAGCTCCACCCAGTCCTCGTCCAGCAGACGGCGCAGATAGCGCCGGTTCCAGGCACCGGTGAGATCGTCGCGCAGGGCGAGATCCACGGGTTCGCTCGGCCCCGGAGGGATAGATCTTTCCACGCGCCGAATCGTAATGGAAAACACGGACTGGCATACGATTCGCTGCCGCCGACCCGAGGAGTCCACCTGAATGTTCCTACGTCGCCACTTGCCAGCGCTTTCCACCTGCTTCGCCCTCGCGCTGCCGGCGCTCCACCCAGCCGCACCGGCAGCCGCCACCAACGCCCTCGCCGCCGCCACCGCGGTCTCGTCGGGAGCCGCGCCGGGAGCGGCGGGGGAAGCCGCGGGGGGAGCCTCTGGGCCCGCGCTCGACATCGCGGCCATCATGGCGCGCGACTGGATCGGGACGCCGCCGGAGGAGCCCTACTGGGCGGACGACGGCAAGTCCATCTTCTATCGCCAGCGACGCCCCGGCAGCGAGATTGTGGATCTCCATCGCGTCGACATCGCGAGCGGCCGGAGCGAGCACATCGCCCCTGCGGAGCTCGGCAAAGTCGATGCTCCCGACGGTGTCTGGTCGCGCGACCGCAAGCTCGCGGCCTTCATCCGAGAAGGCGATCTCTTCGTCAAGGAGGCCGGCCGCAAGACCCCCCGCCAGCTCACCCGCACCGCCGAGATCGAAAGCGCTCCGCTCGTCCTCGCGACGGGCAGGGCCGTCGCCTTCCGGCGCGGCGACGCCTTTCACGCCATCGACCTCGAAAGCGGCCTCGACTCGACCCTCGCCGACCTGCGCACCACGAAAGACCCGGACGCACCGCCCACGCCGGCCGTGCCATCCGACGCCGCGGGCTTCCTTGCCGGACAGCAGTTGCGCCTGTTCGAGGTTCTCGCCGAGCGCAAGGCCCGTAAGGAGGAGCTGGTGGCCGAGACTCGCGCCCGGCGTACCGCGGATCCGACACGCGCACCGCCGCCGTTCTATCTCGGCGAGAAGCGCGCGATCCTGCGCGCCGACCTCTCCCCCTCGGGAGGCCACCTGCTCGTTGCCCTCGGCCCGGAGCGACCGGAGCCGACGGGCGATTCGTCGAGCCGAGGGGGGGGCAAGGAAGACTCGATGCCGGTCTTCGTCACCGAATCCGGCTACGTCGATGTGAAGAAGATCCGCCCCAAGGTCGGGACCGGCTCACCCGAATCGCCGACCCTGCTGCTGCTCGACCTCACCCGTCAGACGCAGGTCGAGCTCGACCTCTCCGTCCTGCCAGGCCTCGCCGACGATCCGCTGGCCGAGCTGCGTCAGGCGGCCAGCGCCGCCCAGGCAGCGGCATCGGCCCGACCGGAGCCAGCGCCTGCCCCGGCGCCGACGCCTTCGGTTGCGCCTGCGCCCCGGCCGGTTCAGCTCGCCGAAGTCGTCTGGAGCGAGGACGGGAGCCGCGTCGCACTCCAGTTCTTCTCCGAGGACAACAAGGACCGTTGGCTGGCGGTCGTCTCTCCCGGCGCAGCGTCCTCGCCGCCCCTCACGCCTCTCCACCACGAGAGCGACCCTGCCTGGCTCGGCTGGCGCTTCACCGAGTTCGGCTGGATGAAGGACGGCCGCGAGCTCTGGTACCTGTCCGAGGATTCGGGCTTCTCGCATCTCTACGTGCAGGCCGCAGGCGCTGCGAGGCGTGCTCTCACCCAGGGTCCGTTCGAAGTCGACCGGCCGCGGCTCGCGCGCGACGGACGCAGCTTCTTCGTCTCCGCGAACCGCGAAGGCGCCGGCATCTACGAGGCCTACCGCGTGCGCGTCGATACCCCGGGGCTCGAACGCCTGACCTCTGCCAACGGCATGACCTATGCGCTGCCTTCGCCGGACGAAAAACAGCTCCTGCTCACCAGCTCCTGGGCGACGCGACCGCCGGAGCTCTTCGTCCAGGCGGCGCGCGCCGGCGCCGCTGCGAAGAAGCTGACCTCGACGACCACGCCGGCCTTCTCCGCCGTCGCCTGGAGCGCTCCCGAGATCGTCCGCATCCCCTCGACGCATTTCGCCGGCAATCTCCAGGCGCGCGTCTACACGCCGCCCGGACGAGCTCCCGACACCCGGTCGCCCGCGGTCGTCTTCATCCATGGCGCGGGCTACCTGCAGAACGCCCACGAGGGCTGGTCGGACTACTCCCGGGAGTTCATGTTTCACACCCTGCTCGCGCGCGCCGGCTACGTCGTGCTCGACCTCGACTACCGCGCCTCGTCGGGCTACGGACGCGACTTCCGCACCGCAATCTACCGCCAGATGGGCGAACCGGAGCTCGAGGATCTCGCCGACGGCGTCGCCTGGCTGGTCGAACAGAGGGGCGTGGACGCCGGGCGGGTCGGCACCTACGGCGGCAGTTACGGTGGCTTCCTGACCATGATGGCGCTCTTCAAACGGCCGGAGCTCTTCGCGGCCGGGGCGGCGCTGCGGCCGGTGACCGACTGGGCGCACTACAACCAGGGTTACACCTCGGCGATTCTCAACACTCCCGAAGTCGACCCCGAGGCCTACCGCCGGAGCTCACCGATCGAGTTCGCCGCCGGCCTCGCGAAACCACTGCTCATCTGCCACGGCATGGTGGACGACAACGTCGCCTTCCAGGACACCGTCCGCCTCGTCCAGCGCCTGATCGAGCTCGGCAAGACCGACCTCTTCGAGACCGCCATCTACCCGTTGGAACCGCACGCCTTTAAGGAGCCGACGAGCTGGGTGGACGAATACAAACGGATCTTCGAGCTCTTCGAAACTCACCTCAAGTAGGCGGGCCGGCTTCCCACGGGGCGGAATCGGCGGCCCTGGAGCCGTCGGCGCTTCAGGCCAGGTGCGGGAACTCGAAGCGGACGTCGACGCGGGTGCCGTCGGGGAGATCGAACGCCTTGGTCATCTCGCGGGGGCCCTTCTCGAACAGCTGCTCGGCGTAGAGCGCCACCCGCTGGTTGAGGCGCGGCCAGCCCAAGTCGCCGAAGGTGTGGCCGGCCGGCCAGATGAGGAGCGCGCGCTCTTCGCCACCGGCGGTCACGACGACCGCCCGGGCGACGCGCTCGCCGCGGACGAGACTGGCAGTCAACAGCTCGTCGACCGAAGGGCTCACGGCTTCGACCGCCGCTTGCGCAGCTCGGCGACGAGGGCGCGGAAGTCGTCGGGCAAGGGCGCCTCGAAGCGCATGCGGAGTCCGGTCGCGGGATGGGCGAAGACGAGCTCTGCGGCATGCAGCGCCTGGCGTTGCGTCTTCACCGGCGGCTCGCCGAGGGTGCGCTTGCGGTAGACGCGCTCGCCCACGACCGGGTGCCCCGCCGCCGCGAAGTGGATGCGAATCTGGTGGGTGCGCCCGGTCTCGAGCCGCACCCGGACATGGGTCGCGACGCCGTAGCGCTGCACCACTTCCCAGTGGGTCACCGCCGGCTTGCCGCGCTCGTTCGGGCGCGCCACCCATCGCCGGCGATGCGTGCCATCGCCCACCAGATCTTCGCGAAAGGTGCCGTTTTCGCCCACGACATTCCCCTCGACCAGCGCCTCGTAGGTGCGCCCCATGCTGTGGTCTTCGAGTTGTTTCTGGAGCGCCTGAAGGCCGCGCTTGCTGGTGGCGAACGCGACCAGCCCGGAGCTGTCCTTGTCGAGCCGGTGCACCACCGCGACGTAGGTGCGCCCGCCGGCTTTGCGCGCCATCGCCTGCGAGACGCGCGAAAGAAGCGTGTCCTTCTCGCGGTCGTTGGTCGGTTGGGTGAGCAGACCCGCCGGTTTCACCGCCACGACGACGTCGGAGTCGGAATGCAGGAGCTCCACCTTCGGCCCCTCGACCTGACGCTCGATCTTCCGGTGGGGATCCCAGACCAGCTCCGCCTCCGGCGCCACATAGGCCCCCGGATCGAAGAGCTGCTTGCCGTCGACCGACACCTGCCCGCCCTCGATCACCCGCTTGGCGCGCGTGAACGTGAGCTCCGGATGGAGCTCCTGCAACCGCCGCGCAAACCGCGCTGGATAGCGCTCGGCCGCCTTCCCTGCCGGCGCGGGGGCCCGCCCTGCGGCGGCTGCCGGCTCCTGCCGTTCCCTGCGATTGCGTTCCGCGCTCACCGGATCTCCTCGAAGACGCCTTCGGCCTTGTTCTTGCGCACGTTGTGCCAGGGGAAGCAGCGGCCATTCATGGCGACGTAGACGCCGGGAGGAAGGACCTGAACGAAGGAGAGGGCGCTGCCGAGGTTGAACAGACCGTCGGAGCTGCCGAAGGCGAACGGGACCATCGCTCCGGTGAGGACGACGGTCTTCTCGGCGACGGCGAGGCCGTGGGCGAGGACGGCCGCGGTCTCGACCATGGTGTCGGTGCCGTGGGTGACCAGGATGCGACCTTCGGGCGAGTCTCTGCAAGCCTCGAGGACCTGGGCGCGATGGACGGCGTCCATCTCGAGGCTGTCCATCATGCAGACCGTCTCCACCGTGACCTCGAGCTTCGAGCGGCCGAGACGGAGCATCTCCGGCAGATGGGTGTCGCTGAAGAAGAGCGCGCCGGTGAGCTCGTCGTACTCCTTGTCGAAAGTGCCACCGGTGATCAGGATACGGATCCTCATCGGCCGCGACGCTCCGCGTCTTCGAGCGCCCGGTCCAAATCCTCGGCGAAGGACTTCGCGTGAATTGCCGGAAAGCGGTAGCACTCCTCGACGATGGCGTTGAAGAGACCACGCAGAGTCGCGGGTTCCACCAGGCCTTCCGCGATCATCGCGTGCACATCGGCCCGATCGGTCTCGAAACCGCGCTCGATCTTCGCCAGCGCCTGGGAGTAGAAATCGAACTCGAAAATCGCAAGCTTGCCCTCCTGTTGCAGGAACCTGCTGCGGTCGCGCCAGCCCGGCAATGGCGGCAGGAAGTCGAGCGGGGATGCGAACTCGACGCTCAGCTCGAGCCGCTCCTTGATCTCCGGAATCGCCCGCGCTACGGCCCCGGAGTCCGGCTCGAGACGCATGTCGACGTCGACCGTCGTCGCACGCCAGCCGTGCAGCAAGGCCGAGCTTCCGCCCACGAGAAAGAGCTGGGTCGGGGTCTCGGCATGGCGCCCCAGCTCGCGAAGCAGGCTGGAGAGCCGTTCGCGATCGACTAGCGGCCGCATCGCGCCGAATGGTGAAAGCTCGCCAGGCGTCGCAAGAGCGCGTTGTAGCGCGAGTGCGCGCGCTCTGGATCCCCTGCGGAGAGCCGCAGAAAGAGCTCGTGCTCCGGAAGGTCCCGTCGCGAGGGGGCGACCTCGAATCCGAGCGCACGGAGTCTCGAGGCACTGATCTCCACGAGCAGGGACTCGTTGGACACCTGTCCCCGGGACAGGTCGACCAGGCCCTTCCGGATCAGATCCGCCCCTGGGAGGGCAACCCAATCCTCGGTTGCATCGGACCTCAGGGCGAACTTCAGGGCGGGCATCGTGCCGGGCTCCATGGAGCCGATTCTACTCGCTCGCCACGGACCACCCCGCCGCCGACGGCTCAGGCGAGAATCAGGCTGCAGCAGGTGAGACCGGACTCGGCCTTGGCGAGCTCGGACTGGTCGACGAGGACGACGTCGAAGCCCGCCGCGGCGATGCGCTCGGCGGTGCGGGGCGCGGAGGCGTTGACCAGGACGGTACTGCCGATCGCCAGGACGTTCGCGGCCATCGGCTCGCCCGGAGCGACCTCGATCGTCCGCCGGGCGCCGAGCCGGCGAGCGTCGATCCAGTCAGGGTTGAGAACGATCGTTGCGGCATCGATGGCCGTGACGGCGCTCTTCAGGTGCAGGCAGCCGCTGAGCTCGATCCCCTCCACCCGGTAGCCGTGCGGCGCGAGGTGAGCCGCGAGCTGGGCGACGCCCGCCGCGTTGGTGCGCGCCGAGAGACCGACGAAGAGCTGCCGGCCGATACGCAGGACGTCGCCGCCGTCGAGCGTGCCCGGTGCCGCGATGGCCAGAAGATCGCGATAGGGCGCGAGCGCCGCCGCGACACTCGGCACCTCCGCCCGCCGCGACGGAGCTCCCGGGCGCGCGAGCACCGCCACCTCATCGACGACGACCGCCGCGTCCTCCACGAACACCGAGTCGGGAAGCTCGTCGGTGGCGGGCAGGCGGACGACCTCCACCCCCAGCGCCGCGAGCGCCGCCTCGTAGTGTTCGTGCTGGCGGGCGGCGCGCGCCACGTCGATCGGCACGCGCTCGAGATGGGTGAGCTCGCAGCGGGCGAGAGAAACCGGGACGGCGCGCGTGATCGCCAGCATGGGAGCGAGGCTACAGGACTGGATGCGCAGAGCGCGAGTCCGCCCAGCGAGGACCTCGCCCGGCGAGGGTCAAAGCAAACTCAAGCTGCCCAGATGGCGGGAGAGTTCCTGCCGCAGGCTCCGGACGGAGCCCGCGGCGCCCCTTCCCGGAGCCGGGAAGGGGGGGCCTGCGTGCTCAGGACTTGGCGGCGGTCTCTTCGACTTCGGCTTCGGCTTCGGGTTCGTCCGCAAACGTCTCGTGCAGGATCGGACCGTCGAGCGGCACGAGGATCTCCTCCTCGCCACCCTCGCCCTTGTTGAGCTTGCGCTCGAGTCGCTTCTGATTCTTGAGCTGCGCCCGCTCCTTGCGCGCCATCTCCTTCTGTCGCTTGACGAAGGACTGGCTGGATCTCTTGGCCATGGTGCCTCCTGCGGCACGCCCCGGAAAGCGCGCACCGTGTACCCCGCCAGCCTCAACCGCCAGCGGACGGGACATCCTATCGCGACGAGGGGGGTCCAGTCAGGTGGGTGGGTTCCGGCCCGGCCGCCACCCCCCCTTCGAGCCGGGGTGCCGGAGGGGATGGGGCGGAGGCCCGGGGCGGGCGAGAGGTCAGAGCGCCGCGTCTGGGGGGCTCGGGAGACTCCCGGCGCGGGCCGCCAGGGCCTTCTCCTTGGCCTCCGCGACGATCGCATCGAGCATCCCGCGGGCCTGCGGCTTGAAACTGCCGAGGACCATCACCCGCGCCAGCCAGGGGTCCGGAAAGTCGGCGCTCTCCAGCTCCCGGCCGTAGGCCAGCGCCAGCGCCGTGCCGGCCTGGACGACATAGGGAACCTGGGCCTCCTCGAGCTGTTCGAGAAGCGTTCCGAGCATCTCCGGGCTGCCGAGCTCCGCCAGCGGAACGAGGTCTTCGGCCCCCCCGCCGCCGAAGCCCACGAACTCGGCGGGCCCCTCCCCGGATTCCTCCGGTCCGGCGCTCGGCGCGCTTTCGAGGTCGTCGACGAGCGGAATCTCGCAGTCCGAGCAGGTCGTGAAGCCCTCCCGGAACTCGGCATGGCAGCTCGGGCAGATCATGGTTCTCTCCTCCTCGCCGGTCTTCCCGGCGCCGCGCCCGGAACGATATGCCATACACGGGGCCAATCGCCTCCCGGCGGACGCCAACTCAGCTAGAATTCTCGCGCTCTCAGGAGGTATCGCGATGGGTCTGATGGACAACATCAAGAAGCAGCTCGGGTCGCAGTTCATCGAGATCATCGAGTGGCTCGACGACACGACCGATTCCCTGGTCTGGCGCTTCCCGGTCTACAACCAGGAGATCAAGATGGGCGCCCAGCTCATCGTGCGCGAGAACCAGGTCGCCCTGTTCGTCAACGAGGGCAAGGCGGCCGACCTCTTTACGCCCGGGCGCTACGAGATCCAGACCCAGAACGTGCCGATCCTGACCACCCTGCGCGGCTGGAAGTACGGTTTCCAGAGCCCGTTCAAGGCCGAGGTCTACTTCTTCAACACCCGCCTCTTCACCGATTTGAAGTGGGGCACGACCAACCCGGTGATGATGCGGGACGCCGAGTTCGGCATGATCCGGTTGCGGGCCTTCGGCACCTATGCCATGCGCATCGCCGACGCCCGGGTCTTCTTCCAGAACATCGTCGGGACGCGCGGCCTGACCACGACCGACGAAGTCACCGGGCAGCTCCGTTCGACCATCCTGTCGCGGCTCTCGGACGCCATCGCCGAGGCGAAGATCGCAGCGCTCGACCTCGCGGCGCACTACGACGAGCTCTCGGTCGCCGGCCGCGGCGTCCTCTCCCCCGAGTTCGCCGGCTTCGGTCTCGAGCTCTCGCGCTTCTTCATCGAGAACATCTCGCTGCCCGAGGAGGTCGAGAAGGCGATCGACCAGCGCTCGAAGCTGGGCGTCCTCGGCGACAGGATGCATCAGTACACCCAGATGCAGGCGGCCGAGGCGATCGGCGCCGCGGCGGCGAATCCCGGCGGCCTCGCCGGTGCCGGCGTCGGCCTCGGCGCCGGCGTCGCCATGGGGCAGATGATGAGCCAGGCGATGGGACAGGGGGTCCAGGGGGCCGGCGCTCCCGCCGCCCCGCCGCCGCAAGGCGCGCAGGGCGCGAGCGCTCCGCCGCCGCCGGTCGCCACCGCACGCTGGTCGCTCACCGTCGACGGCAAGACCTACGGTCCCTACACGGACGAAGCCCTGCAGGGAATGGTCGCTGCCGGCCAGGTCCTGCTCTCGACCCTCGCCTGGAGCCCCGGCGCCGCCGGTTGGGCGCCGCTCGCGAGCTATCCTGGCTTCGCCGCCGGAGCTGCGGCACCGCCGCCGCCACCGCCCGCCGCTCCCAAGAGCTGACGGCGGCGGGATCCAGCCGATCGTGCCGGACGATCCCAGGAAAGGCGCCTCCGGCGCCCAGGCCATCGGCGCGCGGGCGCGCAAGTTCCCCTGTCCGCAGTGCGGCGCCGATGTCGTCTGGCATCCGGGCTCGAAGCGTCTGCGCTGCGATTACTGCGGCTATCAGCAGGAGGTCGCGCCGGCGGGCGCAGCGCACGCCGGCGCCGCTGCGGCGCGAGGTGCGACCGACCCGGCCTCCGGCGCGCCAGTGGCTTCAGCGGCACGGTTCGTCGGCGAACGCCAGTTGGCCGACGGCCTGGCGCGGGGCGGCGATCTGGGCTGGGGCGCCGAAAGGAAGGCGGTGCGCTGCACGAAGTGCGGCGCCCTCGAGACCTTCGAGCCCGGCGTCGCCGCCAGGGCCTGCGGCTTCTGCGGCTCGCCGGCGGTCGTCGAAGCGCCCGTCGACGCCAACCTGGTGCGTCCCGAAGGGGTCCTCCCCTTCACCGTGGCGAAAAACGACGCCTTGCAGCGCTTCCGCAGCTGGCTCGGATCGCTTTGGTTCCGCCCGGGGAATCTCAAGGAGCGCGCCACGGTGAGCGGCATCCAGGGGATCTACATCCCATTCTGGACCTTCGACGCCGACAGCCGTTCCGACTGGACTGCCGAGGCGGGCTACCGGCGGGGCAGCGGCAAGAACGCCCGGGTCGAATGGCGGCACGCTTCGGGCACCCTGGATCATCGCTTCGACGACCTGCCACTTCCGGCTTCGCAGGGCCTCGATGCCGCCACGGCGCGTGAGATCGAGCCGTTCCCGACCGCGGAGTTCGTCGCCTACGACCCGAGCTATCTCTCGGGCTTCCTCGCCGAAGAGTACGCAGTCGGTCTTGCGGAAGCACAGACGCTCGCCCGGCAGCGCATGGACGCGACCTTGCGCGAGGCCTGCCGCGCCGAGGTTCCCGGCGACGAGTGCCGCAACCTCCGGGTGTCGACGCAGTACTCGCAATGGCACTACAAGAGCGGCCTCGTGCCGGTCTGGATCGCCGCCTACGTCTACCAGGGCAAGAGCTTCCGGTACGTCGTGAACGGCGCCACCGGCAAGGCGACCGGCACGGCACCCTGGAGCTGGGTGAAGATCGGCTTCGCCGTCCTCGCCGCCCTCATCCTCGTCGGCATCATCCTCAGCAACAGCTAGACGTTTTTCCGCAACTCCGCCACGAGCGCGCCCAGCTGGTCCGCCGCGACCGGGCGGCGAAAGGCCGCGCCCTGGGCGAGATCGCAGCGATGCAGGCCGAGCCAGGTGAGGTCGAGCGCCTCGTCGACCTGCTCGGCGATCGAGACCGCCTTCATCTGCCGCGCCAGGGCGATCAGCCCGGAGGCGAGCGCGCCGGACGCCGGAGAGGTTCTCGCTTTGTGCAGCAGGTAAGGATCGAGCTTCCAGCCGCTCCAGGCGACCTCCGTGAGCGCCTCGAGTGGCAGATTCCCCGCGCCGACTCCCGAAAGCTCGAGGCGCAGCCGTTCGCCGGCGAGCGCGGCGAGGCGGCTCGCCAGGGCGCCGGCATCGCGCTCCAGCACCTGCACCGGGATCTCGAGTGCGACCGACTCCGGCGGCAGCCGCTCCCCTGCCAGCAACTCGGCCACCGTGCCGACGAAGCCCTCAGTGGCGAGTGCCGCCGCCGCGACCGGAAGGGAGAGCCGCGTCGGCGCCGGCAGGTCGCGCGTGGCGCGCGCGAAGTCGCCCAAGGCATTGCGCACGTACCAGCGCAGGATCCCCGGCACCATGCCGGCACGCGAGGCCGCTCGCCAGAGGTCGGCGGCACCGGCGCGCGCTCCGCCCGGGCGCTTCCAGGCCAGGCGCGCCGTCAGTCCGGTCCAGCGCCGCGAGCTGACCTCGAAGTACGGCTCCCAGAGAAGCTCCAGCTCGTCGAGCCTGGGCGCACTCTCGGGCCCGGCCGCGGTCGCAGATGCACTGGAGATCCGCGAGGTGTCGACGCGCAGATTCGCCGAGTAGATGCGGAAGCCGTCCCCGCCGGCAGCGCGCGCCGCGCGCATCGCGACCTCGGCGTTGGCGAGCAGCATCGCGCCCTGCGAGCCGTCCCAGGGGAAGACACCGACGCCGACGGAGACCGTCAGGGAAATCGCCTGGCCGTCGAATTCGAAGCTCCTCCGACCCTCTTCCCGGAACCGCCCGGCGAGCCGCGACGCCTCGTCGGCGTCGTCGCCCATGCGCACGAGGAGAGCGAAGCAGTCGCCTTCGAGCCGCGCCGCGAGATCGCCGCGGCGCAGCGCCTTCTGCAGGCGGCGGGCGAGGCCCGCGAGCAGGATGTCGCCGAGGCGCGAGCCGTAGCGCTCGTTGATGTCGAGGAAGCGGTCGACGTCGATCAGCAAGAGAGCGAAGCGGGTGCTGTCGGGATCCGAGGCCCCTATGAGGTCGCGGAGCATGCGCTCGAAGAGCTGCCGGCCCGGGAGCTGCGTGAGCGGATCCACCCAGCGCTCGTGCGCCGAATCGGTGGCGGCGGAGCGCATGGCATCCCGCGCCCGCGCCGCGCGCTCGACCGCGAGACCGGCGAGCGAAGCGAGGAGCTCGAGCACCTTGACGCCACGCGGCCCAGGGCGCTTCCTCTCCGGATGAAAGAGACAGACGACGGCGATGAAGGCGCCAGAGTCGTCGCCACCGACAGCGCGGATCGCCGCCGACCAGCAGGATTCGAGCCCGGCGTCGCGCGCCGCGGCGTGAATCGGCGCGAAGGCGGGCTCTTCACTCATCGCAGCACAGAAATCCGGGGCACCGGAGGCGAGCGCCCGGAAAACGGATCTCCCGGCAGTGATGGTGAGTCCGGAGAGCGCCGCGGCGAAGCTCGCCGGCAGCGCGGCGTCGGCAAGTACGACGAGGCGCGCCGCGGCCTCGTCCAGCGTGAGGATCGCGCAACCGACACCGGCGAACCGCTCCGCTGCGATGCGGCAGATCTCCGCCGCCACCTCGCGCCCGGGGACGCCGTCGCCCAGCAGTTGCAGGATCCGGCTCTGCGCCGCGAGCACCGAATACGACAATCCCTGCTCATCGAGGCCGATCGGCTGACGCGAGAGTAGCGGCGACATCCCGGTCAAGCTAACACAGGGTGCGAGCCGCCAGGTGCGAGAACCGCCGGCACGCCGGGCCGTATGTTCATCCGAGGCGCTCGCCGTGGTAGCTTGCCGCACCTTTCCGCCTGCCAGGGAGAATCGCATCATGCGACGACGGAGTCCGACCCCTGCATTCCTTCTCACCCTCTTCGCGCCAGCGCTCGTCCTGGCCGGCGCGCCGGCCGGCGTCGACGTCGCAGCATTGCGATCGCACGCCGAGTTTCTCGCCGACGACAGCCTCCGCGGGCGCGACTCCGGCAGCCCCGAGTATGCGATCGCGGCCCGCTACGCCGCGACCCGGTTCGCCTCCTACGGGCTCGAACCCGGCAACGGCGAGAGCTTCTTCCAACCGGTGCGATTCGCCGAGGCGCAGGTCCAGAAATCCACTGTCGTCGCACGCCGGGGCGGGCGCCGCGCCGAGCTTGCGGGGCTCGCGGACTACCTGATCTTCGGCGGCATGACCCAGGAGAAGGGCAGGGTCTCGGCCGACGTCGCCTTCGTCGGCTACGGCATCGATGCCCCCGAGCTCGACCGGCGCGACTACGAAGGCGTCGACGTGCGCGGCAAGATCGTGCTGCTGGTCAAGGGCGCTCCGGCGAGCTTCCCCACCGACCAGCGGGCGCACTACTCGTCGACCCGTCTCAAGGCGGAGCTCGCGGAACGCCGGGGGGCGATCGGAATTCTCATCGTGCGCGACCGCAGCGAGGAGGCGCGCATTCCATGGCGGCGCGTCCAGTCCTACGCCGACCGTCCGCGGACCGCGTGGGTCGCCGAGGACGGCGCCATAAAGGACGCCTTCCCGGGCATCGCCTTCTCGGCGCTCCTGTCGCGGGAGGGAGCCATGAAGCTCCTCGACGGCACCGCCGACTCGCTCGACAGCCTGCTCGACTCGGCGGAACGTCTCGACTACCGCTCCCGTTCGCTGCCGGTGAAGCTCGACGTCACCTTCGAGAGCCGGCTGTCGCGCTCCGAGAGTCCGAACGTCGCCGCGATCCTGCCCGGCTCCGACCCGGCGCTCCGCGGCGAGTACGTCGTCGTCTCGGCGCATCTCGACCACGTCGGTGTCGGCCGAGCGGTCGAAGGCGACACCATCTACAACGGCTTCTACGACAACGCGCTGGGCAGCTCCATCCTGCTCGAGACCGCGCGTGTCGCCGCCACCGCCGCCCTTCGCCCCCGGCGCTCGATCCTCTTCCTCCTGGTGACGGGAGAGGAGCGCGGCCTCCTCGGCTCGGACTTCTTCGCCCACCACCCCACGGTCCCGGCGGGCGCGCTGGTCGCCGACGTCAATGTCGACATGCCGCTCCTCCTGGCGCCGGCCGCGGATCTCGTCGCCTTCGGTGGCGAGCACAGCTCACTCGGAGCGCTCGCCGAGGCGGCGGTCGCCGCGCACGGCTTTACCCTGATCCCCGATCCGATGCCGGAAGAGGTGATCTTCGTCCGCTCCGATCAGTACTCCTTCGTACGCCAGGGGGTGCCTTCGATCTACCTGACGGCGGGCTCCGGCACGGTCGGCGGGGGCGATGCCCAGGCGAAGGCCAGCGGCGAGTTTCTGGCGCGGCACTACCACCAGCCGAGCGACGAGATCGAGCTCGGCGCCGACTGGGATTCCGCGGCCCGCTTCACCGCCGCCCAGGCGGATCTCGTCCGGGCCATCGCCGACGCCGACGCCCGACCGACCTGGAACGCCGGCGACTTCTTCGGCGAGACGTTCGGCAGGAGGTAACCCGCCTCAGCGGGTGCCGGTCATCGAGCCGCCGCAGCGCCCGTCACGCCGGCGGCATCGACTCAATTGGCGGGATGGGCGCCATCGGCTTCGCCGGAGGGCGTCGCCCCATCGAACGACATCAGCCAGATGTCCGACTCGTCGGTTTCGTCGATCCAGACCATCCACTTGCGATCGCGGGACAGTCCCAGTCCGCGCAACCGGTGACTCGGCGCCGCGCGCACCAACTCGCGCGGCGTCGCTCCGGGCGCATCGATCGCGAGAATCGCCCCCGGCGTGTCGAGGACCAGGCGGCCGTCGTTGCCGAGCAGACGCACCTTGCCATCGGTCCGGGCCATCGTCGCCGGCCCCTCCCAGGACCGCCAGCGACCGTCGGCGACGGAGTAGAGCGCGATCGCGTTGGCCTTGCCGCCGCTGCGGAGCTGGCCGGCGAGCCAACGGTCATCGGGCGAGAACGAGGCGGGATAGAAGTTGTCTCCCGCGACGGGCGGCACGAGCGCGCGGGAGCTTTCGGGCTCGAACGACGGACCGAGCTCGACGAGGTACGAGCCTCCGGCGCCGCCGTAGGCGACCTTCCGCCCATCCGACGAAAGGACCGGTTCGGCCGTCGCGCCAGCGCCATGCTCGATCCCGCGCAGGCCGCCGCCATCGGCCCGAATGAGCCCCATCCCGCCCGCGAAGCGGCTGGACTGAAAGATGAGGTGCAGACCGTCGGGAGCCCAGGTGCCCTGCCGGCTGCGGAACGGGCCGTCGGTGACCTGGCGGAACGAACCGTCGGCGAAGCGGGTCACGAACAGCTGCTGCGGAGGATCGGTCGAAGAGAGCACGGCGCGCTCGGCGTGCGGATCGAGGTCGACGTCGTTGACTTCCATCGCGCCGGCGGGGATCGCGACCGGCGGGCCGATGAGGACGCCGCGCGCCGAGTCGATCGGAGCGCGGAAGACGTTCGTCCGGATGTTGCGATCGACGAACACCATGCGCCGGCCGTCGCGCGACCGCGAGAGCCAGCCGGCCCAGCTCGTCGGGGCGGTGACCGGCTCGGGATCGCCGAGCCGCCGGCCGCTCGCCTCGTCCAGCGCGATCCGCCAGATGTTGAAGGTGCCGCCGCGCGAGCTCGCGAAGTAGAGGTACTTGCCGTCGGCCGACCAGAGGGGGTTCCAGTCGATCGCCGCGTCGTCGGTGAGTCGGACGCCCTGCCCCGTCTCCGCCTGGCTGCCGTCGGCCGCGACCGTCCAGAGATCGCGCTGGAACGAATCCCCGGGGAGGCCCCAGAACGCGATCCGCTTTCCCGATGGTGACCACGCAGGATGCATCGCGTCGCCCCGGCTGACGAGTCGCTTCGCGCCCGATTCGACCTCGATCGCCCAGAGCTCGGCCGTGTTCGGGCGATTCCACGGGCGCTCCGTCCGCGACGTCGCGACCACGACTTCGCGGCCGTCCGGCGACCACGCGGGGTGATGCCCGAAGTCGGCGATCCGCCGCGCGTTCTCGCCGGTCGCTCCCATGACGAAGAGACCCCCGCCCTGACATTCGGAGCGATAGGCGATCCGCAGGCCGTCGGGCGAGAACGCCGGGTCGCGATCGCTCGCAGGACAGTCGCCGGTGAGAAGGATCGCGGTCTGCCCGTCGACGCGTTGCAGAAACAGATCCTCCTGTCCGTCGACCCGCTTCTCGTAGACGAGCGAGCCGCCGTCGGGCGAGAGCGACGGCGCGCCTTCGCCGCCGGGCAGGCGGGTGAGCTGGCGGAAGGTCGGCACAGGGAGCGCGTTCGCGGCGCTTGCGCCACTCGCGGCACCGGATACCGTCGCGCCGCGGAAGACCAGAAAGCCGAGTCCCAGGCCCGCGAGCGCCGCCACGAGCGCGGTGCCGACGAGCGGCCAGCGAACAGAGCGGTCTGCGCCGGGGCTCAGGGCTTTCGCCGTGGCGGTCGACGAGGTTCCGGACGACGTGCCGGACGAACTGCCGCCCACCGCATCACGCAGGGCGAACGCCAGGTCGCGCGCCGACTGGAACCGCTCGCCGGGAGCCTTCTCGAGGCAGCGGCGGAGGACGCGATCGAGCGCCGGCGGGATCTTCGCCGCGAGGAGGTCGAGCTCCGGCGGCTCCTCCCTGAGAATCGCCGACATCGTCTCGACCGCCGAATCGCGCGCGAACGCCCGCCGTCCCGCGAGCAGCTCGTAGAGGATCACGCCGAGCGCGAAGAGATCCGAGCGCGCATCGGCGGTCTGGCCCTTCACCTGCTCCGGCGCCATGTAGCCGACGGTGCCGAGGACGGTACCGGGCTCGGTCCCCGGTGCGCCGGGACCCATCGTGGTGGCGCCCAGGAGCTGACTGTGGCTCTCCGCGCTCACTTGCTGTCTGGCGAGTCCGAAGTCGAGGATCTTCACCCGCCCGTCGGCGAGCAGGAAGACGTTCTCGGGCTTCAGATCCCGGTGGACGATGCCGCGCTCGTGCGCCGCGGCGAGCCCGGCGGCGATCTGCGCCGTGACCTCCACGGCCTTGCGCGCCGGAGTGGCGCCGCCACTCAGATGCTCGCGGAGCGTCTCCCCGAGGAGCAGCTCCATGACCGCGAACGCCTGGTCACGCTCCCGGCCGACGTCGTAGATGGCGAGGATGTTGGGATGGGAGAGCGCGGCGACAGCCTTCGCCTCGCGCTCGAAGCGGGCCAGCGCGTCAGCGTTCGCCGCGAGCTGCGGCGGCAGAACCTTGAGCGCGACATCGCGATCGAGCCGCCCATCGCGCGCCCGATAGACCTGCCCCATCCCCCCAGAACCGAGCTCACCCAGGATCTCGTACGACCCGAGGCGATCTCCGACCGCAAGCGTCATGCCTCCCCCACTTCCACTTCAGAATCGAGGTCGGACTCTAGCGCAGGAGCCGGCCGTCCTCTCGGCGAGAAATATGGGTGACAGTTACCTGATTTCCCCAGGTTGCGAGACGCGGACTCGCTGACACCCTGCACGGGAAATCAGGTAACTGTCACCAGTTTTTCCCCACCGCGCTCAGGCGCGCCGCAGGCGGGACGCAGGATTGTCGACGCCGAGCGCGCGCAGGTACTGGCGGTCGAAGGCGGCGAGCTGGCTTTCGAGCTCGGAGTAGGGGCCGGGCTCCCAGGCTCGGGAGCTGACGCCTTTGTAGGCATCCACGCAGAGCTGCCAGTCCTGGCGATTCGTCAGATCCCAGAAGTCGATCGCCGGCTGCGGGTCGAAGCCCGGGGCGGAGATCGCCTCGGGGTGGAAGTACCAGTCGCAGCGGATGCGGGTGCGGTCGATGGCGAGCGGCTGGGCGCGGTGGACGAGGACGTAGTCGGGGTGGAACGAGAGGAAGGCGCCGGGGAAGAGCGTGTAATAGAAGACCCGGCCGCGCTCGGCGTCGGTGAGCTCGGCGAACGGCGCCGCGCAGCGCTCGCCGTGCATCGTCATGCTCCCCTCCGGATTCGACATCCACATCGGCCCGCCCAGCACGGCGCCCTCGTCGAGATCGTTCTCGGTGTTCTTGTAGGGCGTCAGCTTGTTCAAATGCGGGTGCACGTTCGGGCAGTGGTAGCACTCGCTGTAGTTGTGGAAGAAGAGCTTCCAGTTGGCTTCGACCTCATAAGTGGTCTGGTGCACCGAACGGAGCTCCTCGACCCTCCAGTGCGCGAACTTCCCCGTCAATGCGCCGAACGCCTCGGCGAACGGCACCGGCTCTTCGGCGAGGTTCACGAACAGGAATCCCCGCCATTCGGCGAGCGCCGCTCGCTTCAGGCCGTGCTCGGATTTCTCGAACCCCTGGACTTCCTGCATGCCCGGAGCCGCCTTGAGCGCGCCGTCGAAGCCGTAGGTCCAGGCGTGGTACGAGCACTGCAGACCGCCCTTCACCTGGCCGTGGGCTTCCGTGCACAGGCGCGTGCCGCGGTGGCGGCAGAAGTTGTGGTGGGCGTGGATCCTGCCTGTGGCATCACGGACCACCATGACGCTCTCGCGGTCGACCTCGAAGAGGAAATAGCTGCCGGCCTCCGGCAGCTCGGAGACGTGCCCGGCGAGCAGCCAGTGCCGGCCGAAGATCCGTTCGCGCTCCTGGGCGAAGATCTCCGCCGAGGTGAAGTACTCGCCCGCGAGGGTGTGCTGTCCGAACGATGTGCGCTGCTTCATGACCGCCTTCCTCTCCGTCTGCCTGGGCACCGACCCGGCGCCCGACCGCTCGGCGATGTTCCAGAACCAGTTTCAAGCCCTACCCTGAAGATCGAATTTCCGCCGGCCGCGATGATATTCTGACCTCCGCATTTCGAGCCAATCCCGAGCCCAGACAAGAGACCGATGCCGACGCCATCGCCTTTCCACGAGCGCACCGCACCTCTCT
Source organism: Thermoanaerobaculia bacterium (assembly GCA_018057705.1). Lineage (NCBI taxonomy): Bacteria > Pseudomonadati > Acidobacteriota > Thermoanaerobaculia > Thermoanaerobaculia bacterium. The sequence continues at coordinate 141,162 of JAGPDF010000001.1, forward strand.
GCCGAAGCTACGCCTGGAAGGACTGGGCGGGCTACTGTGCGGTCGCGCGCTACGACACCTCCCACGAGCGCGAGTACTTCGCTTTCCGCGAGACCGCGGGGCTCCTCGACGTCTCGCCGCTCTTCAAGTACGAGGTCACCGGGCCCGACGCCCGCGCCCTCCTTTCGCGCATGATGACCCGCGACGTCGCGAGTCTCAAGGTCGGACGGGTCGCCTACTCCTGCTGGTGCGACGACGCCGGCCGGGTGGTCGACGACGGCACCGTGGCGCGGCTGGACGAGGATCACTACCGCGTCACCGCCGCCGATCCCTCCCTCCACTGGCTCGAGGACTGCGGCCGCGGCATGAACGTCCGGCTCGAGGATTCGAGCGGGCGATTGGCGGCGCTCGCTCTGCAGGGACCCACCTCGCGCGACGTGCTGCGCGCCTGTGCCCGCTTCGACTCCGGACCGGACATGGACGGCCTGAAGTTCTTCGGCGTGACGAAAGCGTCGATCGACGGCGTTCCGGTCTGGATCAGCCGCACCGGCTACACCGGCGATCTGGGCTACGAGATCTGGATGGAGAGCGCCCAGGCGCTCGCGGTCTGGGACGCGCTCATGGCGGCCGGGACACCCTGGGGCATCGAGCCCGCGGGGCTCGACGCGCTCGACATCACGCGCATCGAGGCCGGCTTCATCCTTCTCGGAGTCGACTACTACAGCTCGCCGAAGGTCGTCCTCGAAGCCAGGAAGTCCACCCCGCTCGAGCTCGGCTTCGGCTGGATGGTCGATCCGGCGCGCGCCGGCTACGTCGGCCGCGACGCCATCCTCGCCGAGCGCCAGCGCGGGCCGGCCTGGCATCTGGTCGGGCTCGAGGTGAGCTGGGAGGCGCTCGAGGCGCTCTACGAGAGCTTCAATCTGCCGCCGTCGCTGCCCGCGACCGCGCGCCGCGACGGCCTGCCGGTCTTCGCCGAGGACGGCCGCCAGATCGGCAAGGCGACCTCGCACACCTGGTCGCCGATCTTGAAGAAGTACCTGGTCATCGCCTCGGTTCACCGCGGCTACGAAGCCAAGGGGACCCAGCTCCTGCTCGAGCACACCGTCGAGTTCGAGCGTCGCAAGGTCGCCGCCACCGTCGTGCCGACACCGTTCTACGATCCCGAAAGGAAGCGCAAGCCGTGAGCTCCGCGACAACCAGTTACGACGCCATCGTCGTCGGCGCGGGACACAACGGCCTGATCTGCGCCGCCTACCTCGCCAAGGCCGGCCGCAAGGTCCTCGTCCTCGAGCGCCGCCATCAGGTCGGCGGCGCCACCACGACCGAAGAGATCTACCCCGGCTTCCACTACACCTGCTGCTCGTACGTCGTTTCGCTGCTCCGACCGTGGATCATCCGCGACCTCGACCTGCCGCGCTACGGCTACGAGATCCTGCCGCTCGACTCGACCTTCACGCCGTTCCCCGACGGCCGCTACCTGATGCGCGACGCCGATCCGGAGCGGAACCGCCGCGCCATCGCCGCCTTCTCGCCGCGCGACGCCGAGGTCTACAAGCGCTTCGGCCAGGAGATGGCCGAGCTCGGCCGGCTGGTGAAGCCGGTGATCGACGATGTGGCGCCCGATCCGATGTCGCGCAACCCGAAAGAGCTCCTCAAGCTCGCCCGCCTGGCGAAGGGCATCCGCGGCCAGGGCGACAAGTGGCTGGTCGGCAACGCCAAGATGATGACGATGAGCGCGGTCGACTTCCTCTCCGAGTGGTTCGAGAGCGAGAACCTGATCGCGCCGATGTCGGTCTCCGGCATTATCGGCACCTTCCTCGGCGTGCGCTCGCCCGGCACCGCGTACGTCCTCCTCCACCACTACATGGGCGAGATCGACGGCTCGTATCGCGCCTGGGGCCTGCCCAAGGGCGGCACCGGAGCGATCGCCGAGGCGATCGCGGCCTCGGCGCGCGATCTCGGCGTCGAGATCCGCCTCGAGGCGCCGGTCGATCACCTGCTGCTCGAGAAAGGCGTGGCGAAGGGCGTTGTGCTCGAAAACGGCGACGAGATCCGCGCCAAGGCGGTGATCTCCGGCGTCGATCCGCACCGCACCTTCCTGAAGCTCGTCGGCGAGAAGAACCTCGATCCGGAGATCGCGCTGCAGGTGAAGCGCTTCAAGATGCGCGGCTCGTCGGGCAAGGTGAACCTCGCCCTCGACGGCCTGCCCGACTTCACCTGCCTGCCGGGATACGGCCCGCACCTGCGCGGCGACATCACCATCGCGCCGTCGATCGACTACCTCGAGCGCGCCTACGACGACGCCAAGTACGGCGCCTTCTCCAAGAAGCCGTTCATGGACATCGTCATTCCGTCGCTCACCGACCCGACGGTGGCACCGCCCGGCAAGCACACCATGTCGATCTTCGTACAGTATGCGCCCTACAACCTCAAGGAGGGGGCCGCCGACTGGCCGAACCAGCGCGAGGCGTTCGGAGATGCGGTCATCGACACGCTCAGCGAGTACGCGCCGAATCTGAAGAACCACATCCTCCATCGCCAGGTGCTCACCCCCTGGGACCTGGAGCAGATCTACGGCCTGACCGAGGGCAACATCTTCCACGGTGAGCTGTCGCTCGAGCAGCTGGCGTTCCTGCGCCCGCTGGCCGGCTGGAGCCGCTACCAGACGCCGGTCGAGAAACTCTGGATGTGCGCCTCGGGTACCCACCCCGGCGGCGGCATCATGGGCGCCCCCGGCGCGCTCTGCGCGCGCACCATGCTCGAGAAGCGGGCGGTCTGAGATGGCGACCACGACAAGCTACGACGCCATCGTGATCGGTGCAGGCCCGAACGGCCTCGCCGCCGCCGCACGCCTCGCCAAGGCCGGCAAGAAGGTTCTGATCCTGGAGCGCGGAGCCCAACCGGGCGGCCTGTCGGCGAAGCGCGAGTTCCACCCCGGCTACTCGGTCCCTGGCATCCTCCACGACGAAGCCCTGACGACGAAGAAGGCCGCCGAGAAGCTGGACCTTGAGAAGCACGGACTGAAGTTCCGCTCCGCGCCGGGAACGTACATCGCCGAGCAGGGCGGTCCCGGCATACTGCTTTCTGCCGACACCGCCACGACCGCAGCCGCGATCGCAACGCGATCGCGCCACGACGGCGACAACTACACCCTTTACCGGTCCTTTCTGACCCGGATCCAACCGGTGTTCGAGAAGATCCTGAGCGAAGATCCGCCGCCGCTCACTCCGAATGGCTGGAAAGAGGTGCTGGGCCTCGCGCGCCGCGGACTCGTGGCTCTCAAGCTCAAGAGAAGAGAGATGATCGAGCTGGCGCGCGTCGCTCCGATGTGCGTCGCCGACTTCCTGAACGAGAAGTTCGAGACCCCATTCCTGGTCGAAGCGCTGGCGGCTCCGGCCGTCGCCTCCACCTGGAGCGGTCCTTGGTCCGCCGGTAGCAACACGAACCTCCTGCTGCGGGAGTGCACCGGCGGCGAGTACCTTGCAGGTGGGCCGGCGGCACTCGTCGCCGCCCTGGTCGCCGCGGCGAAGGCAGCCGGAGCGGAGCTCCGGACGAATTCCGACGTCGCGCGGATCCGGTTGTCGAACAGCGGCGCGGTCATCGGCGTCACCCTCGCCTCGGGCGAGACGATCGACGCGCCGGTTGTCCTCTCCTCCGCCGACCCGAAGCAGACGATGCTCCGCCTCGTCGCGCCGGGCTCGCTGCCGATCACGATCGAGGAGGAGTTCCGCCGCTTCCGCGCCCGCGGCAGCGCGGCCAAGGTGCACCTCGCCCTCTCCGGCCCGCTCGAGCTGCCGGCCGCCAACGGAAACCACGAGGCGCTCCGCATTGGCGGCGGCCACGTCGACGACCTCGAGCGCGCCTTCGACGCCATCAAGTACCGTCAGTTCTCGCCGCGCCCCAATCTCGACGTGCGCGTCCCCACGGTCGCCGACTCGAGCCTCGCGCCGCAAGGCCACCACGTCGTCTCGATTCTCTCGAGCTACGCCCCCTACACGCTCGAAGGTGGCTGGAACGAAGCGGCAAGGCACGCCCTCGGCGAGAGCGTCGTCACCGAGCTCGAGCGCCACGCCCCCGGCGTGCGCGAGCGCATCGTCGCGATGGAGGTGCTGACACCGCTCGACCTCGAGCACGAGTTCGCCCTCACCGGCGGCCAGATCCATCACGGCGAGCTCGCCCTCGACCAACTCCTCGTGCTGCGCCCGGCTCCCTCCGCCGCGCGCTACGCCACCAGCGTCCCCGGCCTCTACCTCGGCGGCGCCGGCAACCACCCCGGCGGCGGCGTCCGCCCGACGGCGGGGCTGCTCGCCGCCGAAGCGGTTCTGAAGAGCTAGCCGCGCAACCTTGAGCGGGCGGGCAATCGGACGGCGGCGCGCCGCCCGATTGCTGCCGACCCTGGGCGCGAGCGGTCCTCGTTGGATCGTGGCTGGAGCGCGGGCGGTCTTTCAACTGCTTTGGGCGACCCGATTCGCTCGCGATCAGCGAAGCGATTCGGCGAGAAATTCGTCGATTGCTCCCAGGTACTCCGCAGGGCGGTCCCACCAAAGGATGTGGCCGGCGCCCTCGATGAAGTGGTAGCGCGCCCGAGGCAGAAGATCGACGTACTCGTAGGTCCCCGCATAGGAGAGCATGTCGCAGGCGCCCTGAAGCACCAGCGCCGGCTGGTCTCGCTTTCGCAGCAGCGGCCGTGGATCCTCGAGTTCACCGTACCAGCCGCTCCAGCCGTGGGAATAGAAGCCGGCGCCGCCCTCTTCGGGTTGGACGTTCAGCGGCTCGCAGACCATGCCACGGGTGAAGTCGGCGGCTAATCCGTTGAGCACGCCGTCGGCCTCCCGGTCCTCCATCAGCTTGACGTTCACGATGCTGAGGGCCATCGCGGCGAGCGCGCGCGGTGGCCAGAAACGCAAACCATCGAGGGGCACCTCGAGCGGCGCCACGAAGCGCAGGGTAGGCGGCACCGGGTATCGAATCTCGTTCACCCATCGACCGGCATCGTCGAAAAGGGTCGGCTGGATCTCCCCCGGGGAAGAAAGCACCAGGCGCTCTACCCGATCCGGGTGCAGCGCCAGATACTCGGCGGCGACGAATCCGCCATAGGAGTGGCCGATCAAGATGACCCTGCCGCCGGCGGGAGAGATCCTCCGCGAGACGATCTCGTCGAGGTCGGCGACATGGTTGAGAAAGGAGTAATCCCGGGGCCTCGCGAGGCGGTCGGAGAGACCGGAACCCACCTGGTCGTAGAAATAGAGATCGTGCCCGCGCTCGGCGAGCGGCGACAACGTCCGCACGATCGCAGAATGGACGTAACCCCCCGGTCCGCCATGCAGAAACACGATCGGTGCTCCAGGCGAGGCGCCCGGGACAGCCCTCGCCGGAAGACTCTGGTAGGCGATGCGATAGCCCTTCTCCATCTCCCAGAAGCGCGTCTCCGGTCGCGGCTGTATCGGCGCCACCGTCGGCCGGAGCGGAATCAGGCACCACAGCACGACTGTCACCAAGGTCGCTCCGACTAGAGCCGCGCCCACCTGGAGCGTTCTGCGCAGGGCTCGGGGTATTCCGCGTGTCTTCATGCCTTCTCCACGTCCCGCGGCCCCGATCCTTACATCTTTACGCCGTCTCGAGCGTCGTCAGCGGGGCGCCCACCTCGACCTGCATGGTCGCCGCCCTCGGCCGACCCGAGCCTCGCGCCGCGCGCTACGCCACCAGCGCCCCCGGCCTCTACCTCGGCGGCGCCGGCAACCACCCCGGCGGCGGAGTCCGCCCCACGGCAGGCCTCCTCGCCGCCGCTGCGGTTCTGAAGAGCCAGCCGCGCAGCCCTGGGCGGGCTGCCGGGCGGTTGCGCGCCGCCCGATTGCTGCCGGCCCGGTCCCCGCCTACGGCTGCTGCTGCCAGTACTGGAGCGGCGGCTCGACGACGCTCGGCCAGACCCGCTTCATGGTCTCGCCCTCGTAGATCTCGCCGTTCTTCACCACCCAGTGGATCTTCGTCGTGTTGTGGATGTCGGCGATCGGGTCGGCGTCGAGCACGATCATGTCGGCGAGCTTGCCGCTTTCGATCGTGCCGAGGTCGGGCAACAGGCCGATCTTCTCGGCGGCGCGCTCGGTCGCGGCGCGCAGGGCTTCGTGCGCCGTGAGCGCCTTGCCGCGACCGCCCTCACCCGCCATGGCCCAGATCTCCCAGTGCGGCCCCAGCCCCTGCACCTGGCCGTGGGCGCCGAGCGAGATGTTGCCGCCGGCGTGCGCCACCTTGGCGACGCCCTCCGCGACCAGCGGGAACTGGTACTCCGACGGCTCCACCCACGGGTGACGGCGCCCCCAGGCGTCGAGCGCGAAATGCGGCGTGAACCGGTTGAGCTTCGGGTCGGCGTGGGCGTTCCTCTCCTGCCAGAAGTAGAGCTCGCCCCACGGCCCGCCGTAAGAGACCAGCAGCGTCGGGGTGTATGTCGTCTTCGTTGCGGCGAGAAACTGCGCCGCGTCGTCGCCGAGTTCGACGGGCAGCGAGTGCTCGAAGGCGGTGAAGCCGTCCATCGCCATCGACAAGTCAGAGAACAGTTCGCCGCCGCCCTCGGCGGTGAGCAGCATGTGCTCCTCTCGCGCCGCCTCGACGAACCAGCGGCGCTGCGCCCGGCGCGGCTGCTGGTAGACCTTGATCATGGTGGCGCCCCAGGCCTGCATCCGCTGCACCTGGCGCCGCGCGTCCTCGAGGCTGTCGACCTTGGCCCAGATGTCCTGCGCCTGGCCGCCATAGAGCACCATGCCGGAGGAGTAGGTGCGCGGGCCGACCATGCGGCCCGCCTCCACCATCTCGGCCTGCGCGAAGACGTCGACGGTCGGCGCCGACGGGTCGTAGGTCGTCGTGACGCCGTAGGCGAGATTCGCGAGGTACTCCCACTTGGTCTCCGGGAAGAGCTCGAACGCCGAGTAGTGGAGGTGGGCGTGAGTGTCGATGAAACCCGGGAGGATCGTCTTGCCGCTGGCGTCGAAGGTCGTGGCGCCCGCCGGTACCGCAACTTTGCCCGGCGCGCCGACGCCGACAATCCGGTTGTCGGTGACCACGACGTCGGCCGACGACAGGATCTCGTCACCGCGCATGGTGACGACGCGGGCGTTCTTGAGCACGAACGAACCTGAGGGTTTTGCGCGCGGCACGGTGAGCGCGATTTTGATCTCGTCCGACTTCGGCAGCTTGAGCTCGTTCTCCTTCTTCTCGTCGCCCTGGCCCTCGCTTCCGCCCTTCTTCTCCTTCTTCTTGTCGGCGCCGTCGTCCGCCTTCGCCTTGAGCGCCGCCCTCTTCTTCTCGTCGGCGATGAACGCCAGGGCGCGGTCGATCGGCAGGCGATGGAAGGTGTTGCCGAGACCCCAGGTCAGCGTTCGGCCACCGTCGGCCCAGCCGAGGAACGCGCCGGCAACTTCGGTGAGCCGCACGACCGGCAGCGGCGAGCTCTCGAGCGCGAGCTCGACCGTCTCGGCGGTCCTCACCGGCGGCCACGCACCGAGGTAGACCTCGTCGCGCGAGGTGAAGGCGACCCAGCGCCCGTCGGGCGAGGGCGAGACTTCGGCGGTCACCGGCAGGCGCAAGTGCGTCTTCTTGTCGCTGCCATCGAGCCGGATCGAGACCAGGTCGGTTTTCGCTTCGTCTTGCGGCTTCTTGCCCGGTACCGTTACGGCGTAGAGGACGCGCTCGGCGTCCTCCGGGGCCCGATCGTCGCGCAGGAAAGCTGCGTAGGGGTGGAAGATCTGACCCGCACCCAGGCCGACGTTCGCGATGTAGGTCGTCGTGCCGCCGGACGACGGCAGCCAGTGGAGCTCGAAGCTCTGCTCCTCCTCCGGCTGACGGCCGCGGAGCTCGAGGCCCGAGCCCTTGAAGATCAGGAGCCTGGCGCCCGACGGCGACCAGACCGGGTTGGCGTAGTGCGCGGCGACCTGGGTCAGCTTCGTCGGCGTGCCGCCGGCGAGCGGCACCTTCCAGACGGCGCCCAGGTCGCGGTCGCTCCACGAGACGAAGGCGACCGTCTTGCCGTCGGGCGAGATCGCCGGCGCGTACTCGCGGGAGGATTCGCCCACTTCTCTCACCAACCGCGCCGGCTCGCCCACTGCCTTGCCATCCTCGACCGGCTGACGCCAGAGGCGGCCGAGCGCTTCGAAGACGATGGCGCGGCCGTCGGCGCTCTGCTGCGGCCGGCGCAGCACTTTCACCTGGAGGGGGCCCTTGGCGACGCCGTCCTGGAAGCTGACGCGCGGCGCCGCCCATTGCTCGACGTCGGCGATCCACGGAATTTCGGTGCGGGCGCCGTCTCCGATCGAGAAGCGCGCGATCCGTCCGCGATCGGAGATCACGATCGACAGACCGTCGGGCGTGAACGAGTAGCCAGGGTAGAGGTCAGCGGCGGCGAAGCCCTCCATCTCGTCCTTGCCGAGGCCACGCGCCAGAATCCGCTCCGTTCCGCTCGAGAGGTCACGCAACACCAGCACCGTGTCGCCGTCGCGGCGGCTCAGGTACGAGAGCTTCGTACCGTCGGGCGAGAGCGCCGGACGCACTCCGCCGCCGACGCCGCCGGTGATCTGCGCAACCTCACCGGTGCGGCGATCGTGCCGTGCCACCTGGAAGAGCCCATCCTGCAGATTCGGAATGTAGCTGAACGGGCGCTGGCGGCGTGCGAAGTAGATAAAGCGGCCGTCCGTCGAAGCCACCGCGCCGGAGGAGTTGTGCGTGTCGTCGGAGTTCGTCAGCTTGACACCGGCGCCACCGTGGCGGCTCCACAGGTAGAGCTCGACCGGCGGGATGCCGGCGAGCTTGCCGTCCTCGCGGCGCGCGATCAGGAACTCGCCGTCCGGCGTCCAGTCCGCTGTCCGGGTATACGCATCCTTCTCCTCGGTGAGCGCCCGCGGGTCTTTGCCGTCGGCGTCGGCGAGCCAGATGTTCTCGATGCCGCCGCGGTCGCTGGTGAAGGCGATCGTCTTGCCGTCGGGCGAGTAACGCGGCTGCGAGTCCCAGGCCGGGCCGGAGGTGAGCCGGCGCGCCTTGCCGCCGCCGATCGGCAGGTCGTAAAGATCGCCCAGGAGGTCGAAGACGATCGTCGCGCCGTCGGGCGACACGTCGACCGAAGTCCACGTTCCTTGGCTCGCTTCGAAAGCGATCCGGCGGGCCCCCGGCTGCGGCTGGTTGATCTCCGCCACCGGGTCCTTGGGCTTCTTCTTCTCCGGTTCCCTGGCTCCGGCAGGGCCCGCATCGAGTCCGAGAGCGGTGACGAGACAGGCGATGACGAGAACCGGCGACACCGATCGGCGCATGGAGCTCCTCTTGAAACGGTTTGAGTTTCGAGCCTAGCTCACGATACGAGTCGAGAAGAAAAAGGTTGAGCCGGGTGCGGCCACGAGCCGGCGCCGCAGCGGCTGGCTGCAGGATGGTGTCCCCTGCGGGGACGCTATGGCGGTATTGGAAGGTATGAAGCGACTCGCTCGGCCTCCCCTGCGGCTCTGGTTGCGCCTCCTCCCAGCTATGGCGGCGATCGCTCTCGCGAGCGCCGCGCGCGCCCAGCCGACGACTTACACTTACACTGGCGACCTCTACTCCGCTGTTCAACCGCCCTATGCGGCGGGACAGCGGCTGACGGGGAGCTTCACGGTGGCGGCGCCGCTGCCGCCGTTCCGGGCGCTCAGCGACCTGCAGCCGGCGCTCGTCGCAATGAGCTTCCATGACGGGGTCGAGGGCCGCAATCTCGCCAATTCGTTCGTCTGCCAGTTCGAGGTCGCGACCGACGGTGCCGGCGCGGTGACTCAGTGGCGGATCGTGCTGCGACGCTCACCGTACAACCCGCTCGATCCGCAGCACGCGATCGCCAGCGCAGGAGACGTCGGCCTGATCCAGGGGACCGACTTCGTCGGCTCGGGCCCCGCCGGGGCGGGTCCGTGCGATCCGATCGTGCTCGCACCGGCGGCCGGAACCTCCTCACAGGGAGGTTGGCTCTCCGATCACCCCTTGCCGAGCGACCCGGCGGTCTACACCTACATCGGCGCCGGGTACACTGCCGCGGCGCCGCCCTACGTCGTCGGCGGTTCGCTCGCGGGGACGGTGACGTTTGCGAATCCGTTGCCGGCGTTTCTGCCGCTCACCGACGTCACACCGGCGCTCGCCGGCTTCACGTTTTTCGACGGCGTCGAGAGCCGCACCTTGGCCAACTCGTTCCTCTGCGGCTTCCAGGTGGCGACCGACGGCGCCGGCGAGATCACCCGCTGGCAGCTCTCGCTGCGCCGCGCTCCCTACAACACCGGCGATCCCCACCACGCGATCGATTCGATCGGCACTGTCGGCTTTCCGAACGGCAACGACTATGTCGGGTCCGGGCCGGCTGGCGCGGGACCCTGCGACGCCATGGCGCTCGCGCCGGCAGCGAGCAGCTCGGCGCAGGGCAGCTGGAGCTCGAGTGAGCCCCTGCCGCCCGATCCGACCACCTATACCTACACCGGCGACCCCTACAGCTCCGCAGACCCGCCCTACGCTCTCGGCGGTGCGCTCACCGCCTCGCTCACCCTCGCCGGGCCGCTGCCGCCCTTCCTGCCGCTCACCGACGTGACCTCGGCGATCGTCGCCTTCGCCTTCGACGACGGCGTCGAGGTGCGCACGCTCGCGACCTCGTTCCTCTGCAACTTCGAGGTCGCCACCGACGGCACGGGCAACATCACCGCGTGGCAGATCGCGCTGCGCCGAACTCCCTACAATCCCGGCGACCCGCACCACTCGATCGAAAGCTCCGGCCAGCCGGGCGTGGTGCAGGGCTCCGACTTCGTCGGCACCGGCACCGCACCGGCCGATCCCTGCGGCGGCATGGCGCTCGCGACGTCCGCCAGCCCGGGGAGTCAGGGCACCTGGCAGACCGACCATCCGCTGCCCTCCACACCGACGCTCTACCGCTACACCGGGGATCCGTACGCGATCGCCACTGCGCCCTATGGGCTCGGCGGCAACCTCGCCGGGTCGTTGCTCCTCGACAATCCGCTGCCGCCCTTCCTGCCGCTCACCGACATCCGGCCGGCGATCGTCGCCTTCGCGTTCGACGACGAGGTCGCGGTTCGGCAGCTCGCCGACTCCTTCCTCTGCTCGTTCGAAGTGGCGACCGACGGGGCCGGTGCGATCAGCCACTGGCAGATCGAGTTGCGCCAGTCTCCCTACAACATCGGTAATCCGCAGCACTCGATCTTCAGCCAGGGACTGGCGGCTCCGTTCGGCGGGCTCGACTACGTCGGCAGCGGCCTCGCCGCTGTCGGCCCCTGCGGAGCGCTCCCCCTCGACCCGTACGCGTCGACCGGGGGGCGCGGGACCTGGACGCAGGAAGGCGGCGGCTCGGTGGTCGAGGTCCCGGCGCTCGACGGGTTCGGGTTCGCGAGCCTCGCGCTGGCGCTTGCCGGAGCTGCGCTCGTCGCCCTGCGCCGGCGGCCGTCCGGTGAACGCGTCGCCCGTTCTGCCGACCCGCACACCCAGGGCCGGCGATAGAGTCGCCGCTTGAGCCAGTGGACACCTCCGAAAGCGAGCCGCTGGATCGTCCTGGCGATCGGTCTAGCCGGGACGCTGGGCGCGGCCGGCTTGACCCGCGGCGAGTCCTCCGCAGCGGCGCCCGGCGTCGACGTGGTCTTTCTCGCCAACGAGGGCGTCTACCTCACCGGCGGAGAACGCGGCGTGCTCCTCGACGGCTGCGTGCGCGTGCCCTACCTCGAGTACGGTGCCGTGCCGGACGAGGTCTGGGAGAAGCTCCTGCGGGGTGAAGCGCCGTTCGAGCGCCTGGACCTGGTGCTCGTTTCGCACGCGCACCGGGATCACTTCCAGGTCGAGGCGGCGCGCGAGCTCCTGCTCGCTCGCCGTGAGACCCGCTGGGTCGTGCATCGCGAGGTGGCGACGGCGATCGAGTCCGGCTGGACGCGCTGGCCGGAGGTCACGGGCCAGGTCACGGCCGTGGCTCCCGTCGACGGCGAACGAGCGGCCTACCGCGTGGCAGGCCTCGAGGTCGAGCTCCTCCGGTTGCCGCATGGCCCCGCCCGGTCGATGCCCGAGAATCTCGCCCACGTCGTCCAGATCGGCGGCCGCACCCTGGTCCACGTCGGCGACGCTCGCGCCAGCCGCGAGGACCTTGCGCGGGCCGGCCTCCAGGGTCGCAGGTTCGACGTCGCCCTGCTGCCGTTCTGGTACTGGGGGAGCCCGACCTGGAGCGCCGCCCTCGACGCTCTCGCCGGGCGACTCGGCAGCGTCGCGCTCCATCGTCCGCCCGGAGATCCTCTGCCGACGCGTGGCGAAGGCTCGCCGCACGACTTTTCGCGCCCGCTCGAGAGACTCCACTACTGAGTCCACCCACGACTCGGCAGCCCCGTCGGCCGGGCGCGGATCGCGCGCCTTAGTCGACGGTCGTCGTCCAGGCGAAGGTGTTGCCGCGCTCGAAGCCGTCGGCGAAAAACCAGGCACAGCCCGACGGCGAGGACTCGACGGCGCCGATGTCGGTGCCCAGACCCTGCGGCCGCAGGACAGCGCGCTGGTCCTGGCCGGCGTTGCCCCCCGGCAGCGGGATGCCGGCGTCGATCGCCGGACTGGTGGGGTCGAGGTCGTGGGTGCGGGTGAGCTCGAAGGGAATCCCGACCGGGCAGTTGAAGTCGAGGGGCCGCAGCAAGGCATCGGTCGCCGGCTGATTGCCGTTGGCGGCGCTCGCGCCGCAGGTCGTGCCCTGCCAGAGGCTCGAGGCGATGTCGGGGCTCGCAGTGGTGATCTCGCACTCCTCGCCGCTCGTCGTCGCGGCATCTCCCGCCAGGATGACGTTGCGCATGTGGAGGGTCGCTCCCGAGGAGGCGAGACCTCCTCCGACATCGGCCTGATTCCAGGCGATGGTCACGAAGCGCAGCGTCGTCGAGCCCTCCGAATGCACGCCGCCACCTGAGCCTACGGCGCTGTTGCCGGAGACCGTGTTGTTCTCGAGTTGCAGGGTTCCGAGGTTGGCCACCCCGCCGCCGCGCGCGCCGACGGCGGTCGCCTGGTTGTCCGAGAAGGTGACCTGGCGGTGAATCGACGAGGTGCCGCTCTCCTGGAAGAGGCCGCCCCCCTCCGCCGCGCTGTTGCGCCCGATCGTGCCGTAGTTGAGCGACACCGCCGAGCCGCCGGCGAGGTGCATGCCGCCGCCCTTGCCGGTCGCGGTGTTCATCACGATCTGGCTCTGGTCGATGAAACCGGAGCAGCCCGAGACGTCCAACCCGCCGCCGTCGCCGACGGCGGCGTTCTCGTCGAACGAGGCCAGGAACACGGCGAGTTGGTTGCAGCCGTTGATCGCCACGGCGCCGCCGGCCCCGCCCGCGCTATTGCCGTGCAGCAGCACCAGGCTGAGGTCGAGCCGGCCGCCGGTCAGATGAACCGCGCCGCCTGCCCCGGCCGCCTGGTTGTCGGCGATGCGGCTGCCGTAGCCGTGGACCACCGCGCCGGTGGCCGCGATCGCACCGCCGACCGTCGTCGAGACGTTGTCGGTGATCGTCGTCGAGAAGAAGTGGACCTCGCTCGTCGCCTCGGCGAGGATGGCCCCGCCGCCGGCGGCCTGTCCCTGGACCAGCGCGATGTCGCGGAGGGTCAAGTAGCCGCCGGCCGCGACCACGAAGTGGCGGGTCGTGTTGCCGCCCGACAGGGTGACGAGCAGATCGCTGTCGACCGTTACGAAGGCGGTGATGGTCTTGGCGCCGGTCAAAGCGATCGTGACCGGCTCCGCGCCGCAGGCGAAGGTGATCGTGCCGCCACCGCTGTTGGCGGAGGCGACGGCGGCGTCGAGCGCCAGCTCGGTGCAGCTCGCGGGGGTACCGTCGCCGACGACGGCGTTCGTTGCATGCAGGGCACCCGGCAATGCGGCGGCGAGCAGGACCAGAGGCACGGCAAAGGGGGTGGCTCGGGAGGTTCTCACGTGGGGTCTCCAGTCTGAAGTTGCGTCGGGAGGAGCGTCGGAAGTGCGTCTGCGTCCACCCATCTGCCGGCACGAACGGAATGAGTCTTGCGCACCGGACATCCAGCCGGACTCAAGGGGCAACGCTCGACCATCGGACGCTCGTGCCCTCCTCGAAGCCATCGCGGAAGAGCGCCCAACAGGCGGTGAGGATGTACTCGTCCGCCCCGATGTCGCACGCCGCGCCCTGGGGCCGCGCTACGCCACGCTGATCGAGCACCAGCCCGCCGACGCAGACGCCGCTGTCGATCGCCGCGCTCGCGGCGGCGATGTCATGAGTTTCGGTGAGCTCCGTCGCCAGCCCGGTGCAGGTCTTCGCCAGCGGGGCGATCGCCACCGCGGTGCCGGACTGATTGCCGATGCCGGTCCCCGCCGGACAGGAGGCATCGTCCCAGAGGCTCCAGTTGAACACCGCCGCGGCGGCGTTGCCGCCACAGGAGTCGTCGACCCCGGGGGCCGTGTTGCCGACGAACAGGGAGCTCATCGCCTCCACGAATCCGGTCGTCTCCCATGACAGGCCTCCGCCGACCGCAGCCTCGTTGTCAGCGACCGTCGAGTTGTAGACACCCAACAAGCCGAAGCCCAGGTTGGCGATGCCACCGCCCTTGCCGAGAGAGCCGGTGCGGTTTCCGGAGACGGTGCAGTTGTCGAGCTCGAGGATGCCGAAGTTGGCGATGCCGCCGCCGCCCGTGCCCCCGGAGGTTCCGAGCCCGCGGTTCCAGGCGACCGTCGTGTCCACCAGCCCGACGCTGCCGGCCGCATCCACGTAGAGACCGGCGCCGTAGCCCGACTGCTGGAAATTCCAGCGCAGGCTCGAATCCTCGATCGTCGCCACCGTCCCCTCCCAGAACCACAGGCCGCCGCCGTCGCCCGACGAGCGGTTCCCGTCGATCCGCAGGCGGTAGCCCCACAGCGTGCCGGCGCGCACCGAGGCCCCGCCACCAGCGCCGCTGACCGACTGGTTGCCCCGCAGGATGACGTCGGTCAGGGTCGCAGCCTGGTACCAGGAGACCAGGCCGCCGCCTTCGCCGGCGGCGGTGTTGTGCGCGAAGTCGACGTTCGTGAGAGTCAGCGTGGCGCTGTTCGCCGAGATACCGCCGCCGCCCTCGGCGCCGGCGGTATTGCCCTCGATCCGGCTGTTGACGATCGCGAGGTGTGTCTGGGCGACCGCGACGGCACCGCCGTAGAGGGTCGAGGTGTTGTCGGCCAGACGCACGTTCGACAGGGTGAGCGACGAGGGATCCTCGGACGAGCCGAGCGAGAGGATCGCTCCTCCGCCCGCCGCCGAGCCGTTGACCAGCTGGAGGTTGCGAATCTCGACTGCACTGCCCTGGAAGAGCTGGAAAATCCGGGTGAAGTTGCCCCCCGAGAGCGTGACCAGATTGCCGCCGTCGACGATCACACCGTTGGCCAGAGCGCGCTCGTGGCTGAGGACGATCACGACCGGCGCCGCCCCGCAGTTGAAGGTGACGATGCCGAAGCTGCCGTTGGCCACCGTCACCGCGGCGTCGAGCGCCGCCTCGGTGCAGCTCGCTGGCGTTCCGGTGCCCACCACCGCGGAGCCGGCGAGGGCCGGCAGGGCGACGAGGAGGCCGATCGGCAGCAGCGCGAGGCACCGGGCGAGGTGCGCCAGCGAAGCGATTGGATGCGTCACTTGGATCTCTCCTTGGGGCGCTCCCGCCCCGGGTCGAAGTCGTGCCGGGGATACGAACGCAATGGCGCCTGCGGAACCGGACATTCGGCGTGGCGTCGGTCGGAGCGGTGGGTCGGTGACAAGCGGTGGTATAAGAATCCGGTGCAACGCAATGGCCATGACTGAGGAGGTCGATCTCGCGACCGTCGGCGCCGGGGCGGGGGGGCTCATGGCGGCGATCCAGGCCGCCCGTCGGGCGCCGGGCGCGCGCATCCTCGTTCTCGACGGGGCGCGGTCGCTGGGAGCGAAGATCCTGGTCGCCGGCGGCGGGCGCTGCAACGTCACCCATTTCGAGGTCGAAGCCTCCGATTTCGCGGGCTCCTCCCGGAACTCGATCGCCAAGGTGCTGCGCGAGCTGCCGGTGCCGGCGACGATCGATTTCTTCCGCGGGATCGGCGTCGAGTTGAAGCGCGAACCGACCGGCAAGCTGTTTCCGGTCACCGACAAGGCACGCACCGTTCTCGAAGCCCTGCTGCGCGCGGCGCGGGAGGCCGGGGTCACGCTCCTTTATCCGCGCCGCGTGACCGCCATCGCGCGCACCCCTGGCGGCTTCGTGCTCTCCGGCGACTGGGGCGAAGTGGCGGCCCGGCGAGTGGTTCTCGCCGCCGGCGGCCAGGCGCTACCGAAGAGCGGTTCGGACGGCGGGGGCTACGCCCTGGCGCGCGCTCTCGGCCACACCACGACGGCGACCCTCTTCCCTTCGCTGGTGCCGCTCCTCGTGCCGGAGGGCCACTGGCTGCGCACCGTCCAGGGGATCGCCGTGCCGGCCGGCATCGAAGTCCGCGCCGGCACTGGCAAGCGACTCTCGACCTTTCGCGGCGACCTCCTCTGCACCCACTTCGGGCTCTCCGGGCCAGTGGTGCTCGACGCCAGCCGCCACTTCCTCGCCGCGCGCCAGGCCGACCCGCAGGCGCGCTTCGTGGTCGCCTTCCTGCCCGACGCGACGGCCGAGAAGCTCTCTCTGGAGCTCGCCAACCTCGCCCGCCGCAGCCTCGGACGCTGGCTGGCGGAGAAGCTTCCCGACCGGCTCGCCGACGCCCTGTTGCGCAGCGCCGGGCTCGACCCGGCCGCGAACGCCCTGCGGCTCAAGAAGGAAGAGCGTCAGGCGCTCCTCCGGGCCCTTCTCGAGCACGAGATTCCGGTCACCGGCGATCGCGGCTTCGTCCATGCCGAGGCGACCGCCGGTGGAATTCCGCTCGATCAGGTGCGCCTCGAAACGATGGAGTCGCGGCTCTGCCCCGGCCTTCACCTCTGCGGCGAGATCCTCGACGTCGACGGCCGCATCGGCGGCTTCAACTTCCAGTGGGCCTGGGCGAGCGGAACCGTCGCCGGGCGCGGCGCGGTCGCGGGGCTCGCTGCCGACGCACGTGGCGCGACGGACACCGCTGGCTCCCGGAAGTAGCACCGCGACCCAGCGCGGGGGCGAGCGGAGCGCGCGGCGGGGCCCCGGCACAGGAAATGCAAAAATCTCCGACATGAGCCGTTCTCCTGTCGCCCGTCCGTTCGCGCTGCTCGTCGCGGCGCTGCTCCTCAACTCCTGCCTCTCGGTGCAGACGCGGCATCGCCCGATATCTGGCGCCGGCGGCGCCAGCGACGGCAGCGGCGGCATCGCCTTGCAGGTCTTCGCCGACGACGACGCGCAGAAGGCCGGCACCCCGGGACCCCGTGGCCTCTTCATCGAGCTCGAGCGCAAGGAGGGCAAGCGCTTCACGCCGGTCTTCCGCTCGCTCGAGCCGGCCTGGAGCGTCATGGGCCTGCCGCCCGGCGAGTATCGCCTGCGCTTCCCGGCGCGCCTCGATGAGACCGGCAACGCCGTCACCCTCGACGAGGACCCGCGCACCGTGAAGGTCAAGGCGGAAGAGGTCACCGAGGTCGACACGGTCCTCGAGCATGTCGACGAAGGGCTGATCGTCGCCGGCGTCGTCGCGGCGGTGGCGCTCGCGATCTTCCTCGACGTTCATGACCTGCCGGTGCCGCCGGTGCCACCGATCCCGCCGCCGCTCGACGTCGTCGACGCGATCTTCTGGATCTCGCTCGACGCCTCGACGACTCCGGTCTACGGCCCTCCGGGAGGCTGGGTTCCGGCCGGTCCGGGCCGCACGCCGGTGGTGACCTCGCACTTCCCACCCGACGGCGCCAGCGTCACGGCCGACCGCGTGCGCATCACTTTCGCGCTCTCGGGACCGCTCGACGGTCACACATTGCAGGACGACGGCATCGTCGTCCTCGGCGAGACGAGCGGCCTCCTGCCCGGGCACACGACCTACGACGGCAACCGCTGGTGGCTGGTCTGGGAGGGGGACGCCGATCTGCCGCGCGACGAGACGTTCCACATCACCCTGGCGAAGGATGCCGTCGAGGATCTCGCCGGCAACGAGCTCGCAGCGCCGGTGAGCTTCAGTTTCGAGACCGCGCCTTAGGCGCGGATCCCCGCTGGCCCCGATCGGCGGTCCCGCTACTTCGAGATGGTCTCGATCTTGAGCAGCGGAACTTCGACCGAGGTCGCGCGGCGCAGGTCGACGCGGGCGCGGATTCCCCAGAAGTTGTCGAGCAGCGGATCCATGAGGGTCTGCTGCACCTCCCACTGGCGGTCGCCGATCGGACGGATCTGGGTCCAGTGGTGGCGCCGGCTCTCCGGCGAGGTGATGAGGTCGGTGTACTCCTCGAAGAAGGGCGCGAGCGACGCTTCGAGACGCGCCGCATCCCACTCGTCGGCGGCGACGGGCACGGCGGCCTCGCCCAGCGCCGCGGCAGGAGAATGGACGATGCGGATCGCCGCCTCTTCCCAGTTCCGGTTTGCCAGCGCCTGCACGAAGAGGTGCATCTCCGAGCGCACGCGGGCCGCGAACACTTTCGGGTTCTCGACCAGCTCGCGCACCCAGATCGCCTCGACCGCCTTCTCGCGCTCCTCCCGCTTCCTGAGCAGGAGCTCGGGGTGGAGCATGCTCTCCCACTCCTCGAGAAGACTGGTGTCGGTGAGCTCGATCGTCGTGCGCAGGAAGCCCAGGACGTCCTCGACGGCCTCGGTCTTGGCCAGAATCGGAACGTTCTGCTGCAGCGTCCGGTAGAGCTGCGAGAGGTAGCGCAGGAGCACGCCTTCGCTGCGCTCCAGGCCGTAGGCCTTGATGTAGTCGTTGAACGAGGCGTAGGTCTCCCACATCTCGCGGCCGATCGACTTGGGGGCGATCTCGCGGTCGCCCACCCAGGGGTGCATGCGCGCGAAGCGGTCGAAGTTGCCGAACAGCCAGTCGGCGAGCGGCTTGGGGTAAGAGATCCCCTCGAGCTTCTCCATGCGCTCCTCGTACTGAACTCCCTGCGACTTCATCTCGGCGAGCGCCGCCTGCTTGGCGCGATCGGTCTGCTTGCGCAGCACGATGTCGGGGTTCTCGAGCACCGACTCGACGAGCGTCAGGAGGTCGCCGACATAGGTCGGGTGCTCGGGCTCGAGGAGCGGCACCATTTCGACCAGGAAGAGCGACAGCGCATGGTAGAGCGAGAAGTCGAACTGCAGGTCCGGATTGACGATGACCCAGTAGTAGGGCGTCTGCGAGTCGCGCGACAGGACCAGGATGCGGGCCCGCACCAGCGAGCGCACCAGGACGGCAGCGTGCTTCAGGTGGCGCTTCTTGGCCGAATCCTCCTCGTGGCTGCCGCCGATCAGCTCGCGCAGCGAGGCGAAGTTCTTGCGGTTCGGGTCGTTCGCCTCCTCGTCGCGCTGCAGGAGGTTGAGTACCATCCCGTGGGTGATGCGGAAGCGCGACTTCAAGGTCTCGGGCGGCTTCTGAATCAGCCGCTCGAAGGTCTCTTTCGTCCAGGTGACCTCGCCCTTGCCCGAGCCATGCGAGCCCCGGGGCCCCCTCATGGGCGCGCGTGATTGGAAGCCTTGGGGCTGTGACGGTGACGGACCCTTCTTGCCCTTCTTTCCCTTCGCCGCCGAGCGCTTCCGCTCGATCGCTTCCTCGGGCGCCTGCGCCACCACCCAGCCGCGGTCGTCGAAGCCCTTGCGCCCGGCGCGGCCGGCGATCTGCTTGAAGTCGCGCACCGAGAGGATCTGCACCTTCTCGCCGTCGTATTTCGCGAGTTTCGAGAAGACCACCGTGCGGATCGGGATGTTCACTCCGACGCCCAACGTGTCGGTGCCGCAGATGACTTTGAGCATCCCCTTCTGCGACAGCTGCTCGACCAGCAGGCGGTACTTGGGGAGGAGGCCGGCATGGTGGATCCCGACGCCGAAAGTCAGGAAGCGGCGGATCTCCTTGCCGTAGGGCGTGTCGAAGCGGAAGTCGCCCAGCTCGGCGCGGATCGCCTCGCGCTCCTCGCGCGAAGTCATCCCCATGCTGGTGAGCGACTGCGCGAGCTCGGCGCACTCGCGCTGGGTGAAGTTGACCACGTAGACCGGCGCGCGGTTGGCTCCGAGCAGGGTCTCGATCGTCTCGTGGAGCGGCGTCTCCTGGTACTCGAAGTCGAGCGGCACCGGACGCACGACCGAGGTCACGTTGGCGACCGCGACGCCGGTGGCGCGTTCGAGGCGCTCGGCGATCGGCGACATGTCGCCCAGAGTCGCCGACATGAGGAGAAAGCGCGTCTTCGTGAGCGTGATGAGCGGCACCTGCCAGGCCCAGCCGCGCTCGTGATCGGAGTAGTAGTGGAACTCGTCGAGCACGGCGTAGGGGGCGTCGAGCAGGTCGCCGGAGCGCAGCGCCATGTTGGCGAGCACCTCCGAAGTGCAGCAGAGGATCTTGGCCTGGGGATTGATCGAGGCGTCGCCGGTCAGCATGCCGACGTTCGCGGCGCCGAAGTCGTCGCAGAGGGCGAAGAACTTCTCCGAGGCGAGTGCCTTGATCGGGCTGGTGTAGTAGGAGACCTTGCCCTCGGCGAGGGCCTTGAAGTGCATCCCGAGCGCCACCATCGACTTGCCGGAGCCGGTCGGGGTGTTGAGGATCACGTGCTTGCCGGCAAAGACCTCGAGCAGCGCCTCCTCCTGGTGGGCATAGAGGGTGAACCCCGCATCGGCCGCCCAGGTGACGAAGCGGTCGAGGAGCTCCTCCGCGGAGGCGCCGGCATGCGCAGGGAGGCGCTCGGACAGAAGGGGTCGGACGGACATGGCACCATTCTTTCACCTCCACCGATCCCCGGGCGGTCGGCGCCCCGAAGCGGGCGTAGAATTCGCATTCAACAGCAGGTCAGGCAGCGGCGCAGTGGAGGAGAACGGCGATGAAATGGCGTGGCGAACGGCAGAGCGACAGGATGGAAGACCGGCGCGGCATGACTCCGGCGCGCGGCGGCATGGCGATCGGTGGCGGCGCGGCCCTCCTGGTGCTGCTCTTTGCACTTTTTACCGGTCAGGATCCGCAGCAGCTGCTCGACGTGATCGGCGGCGGCGAGGCCTCGGTCGATCCGAACGCCCCCCAGGCCCCCACCGGCGCGCCCAGCGACGAGCACGGCCAGTTCGCCGCCACCGTGCTGGCATCGACCGAGGACGCCTGGACGGAGATCTTCACCGCCCAGGGCCTGCGCTACGAGCGCCCGACTCTCGTTCTCTACTCCGAGGCCGTCAACTCCGGCTGCGGCTCGGCCTCCTCGGCAGTCGGCCCGTTCTACTGCCCGGCCGACCAGAAGGTCTACCTCGACCTCACCTTCTTCGAGCTCCTGGCACGGCGTTTCGCAGCGCCCGGCGACTTCGCCCAGGCCTACGTTATTGCTCACGAGGTCGGCCACCACGTGCAACAGCAGCTCGGCATCGCCGAGCAGGTCACGGCGGCACAGCAGCGGGCTTCCGAAGCCCAATCGAATGCGCTCTCGGTGCGCATGGAGCTCCAGGCCGACTGCCTCGCCGGCGTCTGGGGCAACCACGCCAACCGCACCCGCAACCTGCTCGAGCCCGGTGATGTCGAGGAGGGGCTGCGGGCCGCCGCCGCGATCGGCGACGACACGATGCAGCGCGGCAGCAGCGGCAGCATCCGCCCGGAATCGTGGACGCACGGCTCGTCCGAGATGCGCGCCCGCTGGCTGCGCCAGGGCCTCTCGACCGGCGATCCCGACCAGTGCGACACTTTCCAGGCCGACCGTTTATGAGCTAGTCGCTACCGCGGCGGGAGGCGGCGGCGCGGGGAGTAGGATGCCCGGGATGCTCTCCCGCCAGCGGTACCTTCGGCAGCTGCGACACCCCTCCCTCGCTGCGGGCCTCCTGGCCGCGTTCTACGTCTGCGGCGGCCTGCTCTACATTCTGCTTTCGGGACGGATCGCCGCCGGCCTCGCGTCGTCGGTGCTCGACCTCGAACGCCTCGAGCTCAACAAGGGCATCGCCTTCATCGGTCTGACCGGGCTCTTCCTCTTCGTCGCAGCGTGGTTCGTGTTGCGCCAGCTCGAGGCCGAGCGTGCACGCCTTGCCGACCTCGAGTGGACACTCGCCCACGAGGAGGCCCGGCACCTGCCGTCGGCTCTCGCCGCTTCCATGTCGCACGAGCTCAAGAACCTCCTGCAGATCGCGATCCTGCAGGCCGAAGAGCTCGCTGCGACCCGGGCCTCCGACCTCGCAGTCTCGTCGGCGAAGGAGATCGAAGGCTCCCTGCGCCGCCTGGCCGAGGCCGCCGACGGGATGCGCGAAATGTCGAGCGCGCCCCTGACAACCGGCACGGGAGTGCCCTTTCACCTGCAGTCGGTGCTGCAGGACATCTGCGATCTCGCCATGGTCCACGCGCTACTGCGCATCCGAGGTCTCGACCGGCACATCGGCACCCAGGCAACGCTCGAGGGCAACAAGACCCTTCTGAGTCTCGCGATCTTCCATCTCATCCTGAACGCTGCGGCGCACAGCCGCGCAGCGGCGGTGCGACTCGTGGCCACCGATCAGGCCGGCAAGGTCCGGATCGAGGTGCACGACGACGGCCCCCTCCAGCCGGAGGAGTTGCGCCAGCGGATCTTCGAGCCCGCCTTTGGTCGGCGACTCGAAAACGCCAGCCTCGGCCTGCTCTCCGTGCGCGCCGCCGCCGAGTCGTTCGGCGGCGGGATCGACATTGCCACCTCACCCCTCGGCGGCAACTGCGTCCGCCTCATCCTGCCCGTCACGCCGCCGTCGTCGCAGCAGCTCGCCACCGCCGTCGCCTCTGCCGAGGCGCCAGGCTGCCGCGACCAGAAGCACGAGGCCGATGAGGCTCGCTCCTAGACCCGAAGGAAGCCCCTTGGGCCGGTAGCGCACCACCAGGCGCCCGGGTGAGGCCCCGGGGCGAACTCCCAGCCAGAGATCGTCGACCGCCTCGACCGCGAGCGGGCGGCCATCGATCGTAGCGCGCCAGCCGGCGTCCCAGGTCTCGGCGATGATCAGGCGCGTCGAAGCCACCGCTGTCCCGGGCCAATCGAGCTCCCAGTGCCCAGGGGTGCGGGAGACCACCAGCGGCGGCGGCGCATCGTCCTCCAGGCGCACCAGGGGCTGCGGCCGCCCGCGATCGAAGACCGTCGCGTCGCTGCCGGCATAGGCGGTCAGCCATCCCACGACGGGCGCCGCCGAACCGGGCGGCGCGAGGACCCAACGCACGCCCAGGCGGTCGAGCCATGGCGAGTCCCAGTGCTCGATCGGGCGGAAGAAGGTCGGATGCGGCGTCGCCAGTTCGTGCCCGTAGACTCGTTCGTAGCGCGACAGCTTGAGCGAGTCGTCGCCGCGAACGTCGAAGAGGCCGTAGACCATCGCCGCGTTCGGCCGGAAATCGTAGCCGGTCGCCGCCATGCGCTCCGGTTGCGCAGCAAGGAAGTCGATCGCCGGCGTGCGGGCGTAGACCTCGTTCGCCGGCAGCGCTGGGTTGATGCCGGCATGAACCCACGCGAGATCGGCCAGCGCGAGCACCACGACGAAGGGCCCGAGCCGCCGGCGCGCCTGGGCCCGCAGCCGGCGTCCGGCGAGAACGAGCAGGGGCAGGCCGAGGGCGAGGAGCGTCGCACCCAGCGCCTCCGCCAGTTGGCCACGGGCGTGCCAGTCGTCGTGGAACGCCCCCCAGCCGAAGAGGAGGCCGGCCAAAGGCAACAGCGCACCGAGGAGCATCCCGCGGCCCTCCCCCGCCAGCCAGCGCTCGAGGCCGGCGCCCGCGAGAAGCGCCAGGCCGAGCTCCACTCCCAGCAGGAGGTAGTGGTGCAACATCTTCTGAACGACCGGTGTGGCGAGCAGGAGCTCGCGAACCCCCGGGAAGTGGTAGGCAGCGAGCAGACAGACAACGACCATCACGCCGAGCGCCTGCAGCCGGCGATCGCCAGTCGGAGCGAGCCGCTGGAGGATCGAACGTCCGACGGGGCGTCCGGGTGGCGTGCCCCCCGGCGCCACCCGGTCGCGCCACCCGAAAAGCGCCGCACCAGCCAACGGCAGGGTGAGGGCGCCGGCATAGACCGTCGTCGGCACGAAGAGAAACGGCCCCCAAAAGGTGCCGTCGGTCACCTCGCCGAAGGCGTTCGGCAGCACGAAACGGAGCCAGAGGGTGAAGATCGTCGAGAGGCCGATCGCTTCGCCGCCGGCCGCCTCGCGCCAGCGGTCGGTTTCGAGCACGGTGAAGGCGAGCGGCACGAGCGCCACGCCTGCGAGCAGCAGGCCGACGGTCCAGGCCGAGACGACTTTCGCCCAGACGGCGACGCGCGAGCCGTCGCCACCGCGGACCAGAAGGTAGATGCCGCAGGCCAGGGCGGTGAAGAACGCCGTCTCCGGGTGCCCGGCGAGCAGTTGCAGGGCGGCAAGCACCGCGAGCAGCGCCCACGTCCGCCCGCCGGGACGGCGCCCTGCCGCGAGGCGCTCGACCGCCAGGAAGAGCCACGGGACGAGGCAGAGGGCGTTCGCCATCGGGAAGAGCAGGAAGCTCACCAGCCGGCCCGAGAGCGGATAGACCACCGCCGACATCGCCGCGCCGGTGCGGCCGATGCCCAACTCGCGGGCGAGAAACCAGGCTCCGAGCGAGCCGGCTGCGACCCGGAGCCAGGGCAGCAGAAGGAGCCCCAGCTCCACCGGCAGCAGAGCAAAGAGCAGATGCAGAGGGAAGAGCGGCGCGCTCGAGCCGTTGCTCCAGTAGGGCGCGCCGGACGACTGGTGAGGATTCCAGAACGGCCAGCGGCCGGCGCGGAGCTCGTGGCGCAGGAAGAGCAGCCAGGGCTCTACCTGGAAGGTGATGTCGCCGAGCTCGGGATTGCCGGCCGTCGCGGGTGCCGGAGCCGACTCCGCTGGGCTCCAGGGGGCGAGACGCCCGAGCAGCGCCGACGGGCCCGGAACGCCGTTCGGCAGAAGGATCGCGGGCAGCAGGATCGCCGTCGCCACGGCCACGGCGACCAGCCAGGCCAGCCCGCCCTCTCGACGGCGCCCCGCGAGGGCCCAGAATCCAGGCGCGGCGGCGGCGAGGAGCAGCAGCGGTCGAAGCTCGTCGGGCACCGCTTCAACTATACTTCCGCGCGCACCCGGGGCCGATCCGGCTCTACCGCAAGCAATCGTTCAGGATCGCCCGCTTTGTCCAATCCAGCCCCTCCCCCGGCTCCAACCCGCCCCCCTGCCGACGGGCTCGAAACCCCTCGCTGCCTGCTCTGCGGCGCCCCCCCGCCGCCGACGCCGGGCTACGCCTTCGCACCCTACGGCGTGGTGCGCTGCCCGGCCTGCGGCCTCTGGTACCTCTCCCCACGCCTGAACGAGGCGGCGATGGTCGCGGCCTATCGTGAGGCCTCGTATTTCGAAGGCGGCGCCGGCCCGGGCTATTCAAGCTACCTCGCCCAGGAGCCGACGCTGCGCCGCACCTTCCGGCGTCTGCTCCGCTCGATGCAACGACTCGGAATGACCCGTGCCACCGGCGGACCGGACACAGGGTCCAGGGGCGGACGCCTGCTCGAGATCGGCTGCGCCTACGGCTTCTTTCTCGATGAAGCAAGGCCCTACTTCGCCTATCGTGCCGGAACGGAGTACTCCGAGGCCGGCGCCGAGTTGGCGCGCCAATGCGCCGACGCCGTCCATGTCGGCGGCCTCGCCGCCCTTCCGGGAGTCGGTTCCGGCGAGGCCGGTGAACGCTTCGACACCATCGTGCTGATCCACACGATCGAACATGTCTACGATCCGGCAGCGCTCCTCGAGGGGCTGATGGAGCACCTGGCGCCGGGCGGCTGGATCGTCCTCGCAACGCCGGACATGGGCGGTTTCTGGCGGCCGCTGCTCGGCCGTTTCTGGCCCTTCTTCAAGACTCCCGAGCATGTCGCCTTCTACACTGCGAAGAGCCTCGCGGCGCTTCTGCGCCGGGCGGGCTGCAGCGCAGTGAAGCGCTTGCCCTACCTGAGCTACTTTCCGCTCTCTCTGGTCGGTGAGAAGCTCACACCCGGGGGTGATGGCAAGGGGCGGGAGGAGAGGGCAACGGAGGCTGGCGCGAGCGCCTGGTCCCGATTCGCCGTCTGGGTCCCCGCCACGACGGTGGCCGCAGCCGGACGCAAGCCCGTGGACTGAGCACGCCGGCACGTTCGTTCGCCGGACGCCGCCGGCGATGGCGATAGGATTCACTCCGTGGCCCAAGAACGCGAACACCTGCAGTTCCTCTCGATGTTCTACTTCGCCGTCGGAGCCCTGGCGGCCATGACCTCGATCATTCCCGCGCTCGGCCTGTTCATCGCAGCGTCGGTTCGCGAACCCGGCGAACCGCTGCCCTTCGTCCTGGCCGAACGGCTGGGCCTCCCGGCTTCCGCCACGCTCACCGGCGTGCTGCTCGCAGCCGGGTTGGCCCTCTTCGTTCTGATGGCCCGCGCCGGCTTCCTCCTGGCCCGCTGCCGGAGCTATCGCTTCTGCCTCGCGGTCGCCTGGGCGGCCTGCATTTTCGTGCCCATCGGCACGGTGCTCGGCGCCATCACCATTCCGATCCTGCTGCGCCCCGCGACCCAGCGCCTGTTCGCCACCGCCGGGCCCAGCCACTGAACGAAGCGCCCCTCGCGCCCCGGCGCATCAGTCCGGGGGGTCGGAGGGCTTCGGCCGGCGGCTGAAGACGCGCTTGAGCCAGCCAGAGACACCGCCCGCCTTGCGCTCCTGCTCGACCTCGGCGCGCACCTGCGGGTCGATCGGCAGACTGTTCCGTCCGCCGTGCAGATGGCAGACGATCTGCGGCACACGGTTGGCGGGGAACGCCTCCGACAACACCTCCGGACAGCGTTCGGTCGCGAGCTCGCCGGAAACCGGGTCGATGAGCACGACGCGGATCCCTTGAGGCGCCGCGAAGCGTCCGTACCCTCCGGCCGGACGCACCGTGATCATGAACTTCGTCCACATCGGCAGCGCCGCCTTCGAACCGGAGAAGGGCGTCGGCGAGTCGTCATCGAAGCCGACCCAGACGACCGTGGCGCGCTCGGGCGTGTAGCCGACGAACCAGTTGTCGCGCCGGCTGTTCGACGTTCCGGTCTTGCCGGCGACCGGGTCGGCCAGGCCCAGCGTACGCATCGACCGCGCCGTGCCGTAGTCCACCACGCCCTGCAACAGGGTCGTCACCAGAAAGGCGGTCTGCGGCGAGAGCACCGCCTTGCCCGCGCCCGCTCCGGGTCCTCCCGACGCCGGGAGCGGCGAACCGCCGGCGTCGAGGACTCCATCGAGCATCCGCGCTGTCGGGAGCACGCCGCGGTTGGCGAAGGTTGCGTAAGCGGTCACGAGGTCGACGGGCGCGACCTCGAACGATCCGATGGCGATCGACGGCACCGGCCGGAGGTTCGCCTTCAGTCCGAGCCCCTTCGCGGTCGCCACAATTTCGGGCAGCCCGGTGGCAATCGCCAGGCGGATCGTCGGCAGGTTGTAGCTCTGCTCGACCGCGGTCCGTGCCGTCACCCAGCCGTGAAACTGATCGTCGTCGTTCATCGGAGTCCAGCTCTTGCCACCCGACTCGAGCGTGAGTGGCGCGTCCTCGAGCAGCGTCGCCGGGGTGGCGACGCCGCGCTCGAAGGCAGTGGCATAGACCAGCGGCTTGAAGGCGCTCCCCGCCTGCCGCTGCGCGGATCCGGCGCGGTCGAACTGACTCTCGCGAAAGTCCCGTCCGCCGACCCAGGCGCGGATGGCGCCCGTCGCCGGCTCGAGCGACACCAGCGCCGCCTGCAGCGGCTCCTTCTTGAGACGCACCCGCTCGCTCTTCTCCGCGAGCTCCTCAAGGCCCTCCCGAACGGCGCTCTCGGCGCTCTCCTGATCGCCCAGATCGAGCGTCGAGAGCAGCACGTAACCGGCATCGGCGAGATCGCCGGTGCCGAACCTCCGCTCGGCCTCGGCCGCGGCGGCGTCGACGAAGTAGGGGGCACGCCGCCGCGACAGCGCCGCCACCGGCGTCGGCAGCGGCTCCCGCTTCGCCGCCTCGGCGGCCGCACGATCCGCCCAGTCGAGGGCGACGAGTCGGTCGAGGATGAAGTCGCGGCGCGCGCGCGCCGCCGGCGCGTCGTCGACCGGATGGTAGGAACCGGGTGCCCGGATCATCGCCGCGAGCAGCGCGCTCTCGGCGAGCGACAGCTCGCGCGGCTCCTTGCCGCAGTAGGCCGCCGCAGCGGCGCCGACGCCAATCAGGTTGGCGGAGCCGCTGCGCCCCCAGAAGATCTGGTTCAGGTAGGCCTCGAGGATCTGCTCTTTCGAGTAACGCCACTCGAGCATCACGGCGAGCAGCGCCTCCCGGAGCTTGCGGCTCATGGTGCGCTCGGAGGTGAGATAGATGTTCTTGACCAGCTGCTGAGTCACCGTCGAACCGCCCTGCACGACGCCATTGCCGCGCAGGTTCACCCACACGGCGCGCAGGATTCCGGTGAAGGAGATGCCGGGGTGTTCGAAGAACGAGGCGTCCTCGGCGGCCAGCACGGCGCGCACCGTTTCGGGAGCGATCTCGGCCAGGGGTGCCGGGCGGCGCTCGAGCAGCGCATCGCCGTAGTAGCTGGCGATGAGCGGTGGGTCGAGCCACGCCTCGCGGACCGGGCGCTCGGCGCGCTTCAGCCCGATCACCTTGTCGCCGTCGAAGTCGACCACCAGGAGGTCCCCGCCGCGATCCGCGGTGGTGGAGGGAAAGCTCCTGCGGTAGACCGCGACCTGCTGCGCGCCGGCACGGAATCGCCCGGGTTCGAGCTCCCCTTCCACCGCCGGCACGTAGTGCAGGTCGGTCAGCCGCTCGCTCAGCGCTTCAGGGGTCAGGCGCGCGCCGGGGAAGACCCGGTACGACCGGGCGTAGAGGCGCGACGGCTCGACCGTGGGCATGGTCGCGAAGTCGCCGGACAGCTGCCAGTAGGGCCAGATGTACCAGAGAGCGCTCGCCAGCAGCAGGAGCCCCGCGCCGGCGAACAGCTTGGCGAGCAGCCAGTCCCGGCGTCGCAGCACCAGCGTCATCGTCCGGCCGAGCGAGCGCTTCGAGCCTCTCTTCGTCACCCCGGGATTGTACCCGGCGGGGCGGTCGGGCGGGCGAGCGCGGGCTGGCGCCGAGCCGCGCCGCGCCAGCCGTTCGCCCCGGCAGAGCGAACTCCGGCGCAGGCGCGTACAATCGCGCTCGATGGCCGGTGACCGGCTGGACGGACTCTTCTCCAATCTCTTCCGCGATTTAGCGATCGCCTGGCGGGCCCTGTCCGCTTACCCCGCCGGCCACCCCGCGGCGGTGAACGGACTGGAGAAGGCCTGTTTCGCCATCGGCGTCGTGCTCGCCGAGACCGGGACGCTGGAGCTCGCGGCGACGCGCGACTCCCTGCTCTGGCAAGAGCGGCAGTTCGTCTCGCCCACCGCGGCGCAGCTGGCCAGGCTCCTGCGGCGCCGGCGCGCGGCGGGTGTCGTCCTCGAACCGGGAGTGACGCGCGACGAGCTCGACCGGTTCCTGCGCGCGCTCGCGCTCGACGCCAAGAGCGCCCGCGATGCCGGCTCGCTCGCCGCAGAGCTCACCGCCGCGGGCCTTTCGCATCTGCGCGTCCACGATCTCGATTTTTCGGCGGTCGGGCTGGTCGAGTCCGACGACGAGATGACGGCGCCCGAGGCCGGCGCGCTCGCCAACCGCCTGATCCGCAAACTCCTCGCCAGCGGCGGCCTGCCGCCAGCCGCGCTCGCCGCCTGGATCACCTCGGGCAAGAGCGCCGCCGAGCTGATGCAGTTGCTGCTCGAAAGCGGAGGCACCGATCCGGCGCTCGTCGGCTGGGGTCCGGAGGCCTTCGCGGCGACGTTGCGCCTGGCGATCGAGGACTTCTGCGAGGCGCCCGACGCCGACCGCGCCTCCGCCATCGCCGCTCTTCACCATCGGTTGCGCCCGGTCGATCGTGAGCGGTGGATCGTCGAGCTCGTTTCGGGAGTCGCCCGCCGCGCGGCGACGGCGGAGGCGGCCCAATCCACCTTGTCGGAGATCGAGGCCGCACTGCCGCCGGAAGCGGCGAACGAGCTGCGCCTCGCCGCAGTCCGGGCGGCGGCGTCCGACGTCTCGCCCGGACGTCCGAACCCGAGCGCTACGGGTGACCTCGCCTCCGCCACGGCACCCGCGCCGCGGATCTCCGCGCAGCAGCTCGCGCGGCTGAAACTCGTCTTCGCCGCCGAGGACCTCGATGCGGTGCACGACAAGGCACCCTCGATGGAGGGGCTCGAGGAGCTGCTCGCGCTCCCCGAGGAGGTCCGCCCGGCTTCCACTGCGGCGGCGCTCGCGCCGGCGGCCGCCGAGGTCGCCCGCGACCTCGGCGACGCCGCCACGGAGCGCGCCGCGGCGCTCGCGCTCCTCGAGCTCGCCGAGCGCTTCGAAGTCGGAGCCGAGGAGCTGCCGGCGATCCTCGCGCGGCTCGAGGCGAGCTATCGCCGACTGCTCTCCGCCGGCCGGCTGCGCCAGGCACTCGTCGTCGTGGATCGCGTCCAGCAGAGCGCCGCCGGTGTCGACCCACGCCCCACCGCATTCCGCCGTCTGGCGGAGCGGCTGTCGGGACGCGAGTCGTTGCAGGCGCTCGTCGGTGCGCTGCCGGAGATGCAGGAGGAGACTCTCGCGCTGGTGCCCGAGCTGCTCCACCAGCTCGGCCCGACCGCCGTGCGCCACCTGCTCGGCGTCCTCGCGGAGACCGACAACCGGCGCCTGCGCCATCTGCTTCTCGACCTTCTGGCCCGGCTCGGACCGGCGGTCGTGCGGGATGCCACGGCACTGCTCGCGGATGGCCGGTGGTACGTCGTGCGCAACATGCTGCTGCTGCTGCGGCGAGTCGGCGACCCCGGCTCGGTGCCGGCGGTGCGCAAGTGCGCGGACCACCCCGACCTGCGTGTCCGCCTCGAGGCGATTCGCAACCTCTTCGCATTCGATCCCGAAGTGCCGCGGGAACTGCTGCGCCGCGCGCTCACCCACGCCGACCCGCGCCAGGCGGAAGCGGCGATGGAGCTCGCCGGAGAGCACGGCATCGTCGAGGCGGTCGAGCCGATCGTCGCCTATCTTCAGGCGCGCGATCTCTTTGGCCGGCGCAGCAGCGTGCGAATCAAAGCCATTCGCGCGCTTGCCGCGATCGGTGACCCGGCGGCCCTCGGCGGACTCGACCGTTTCCGGGCACGCTTCCAGCTCTTCCCTCCCGCTCTCGAGGAGCGCCGCGAGCTCTATCGCACCCTCGGCGCCTACCCGCCCGAGGCGCGGCGCGAGTGGGTCGAGCTCGGACGCCGCTCGCGCGACGCCGAGATCCGAAGGCTTGCCGGCGAGCTCGCCCGGCAGACGGAGAGCGCGCCATGAATCCACCGGCAGACTCCGGCCGTCCGCAGCTCACGGAGCGTCTGGTCGTCGACCTCGGCGCCGCGTTCCAGCAGCGCGCGGTCTACGCCGCCGGCCATCCGCAGGTGCAACGGGCGGTCCGCCGCGCGCTCGACTCCTTCGCCGCCTGGTGCCGTCACGAGGAGGCTACGGAGGTCTCCCTGCTCACTCTCGAGGGGCAGTTGCTCGTCGATCGACAGGCGATTCCCGAGGACAGCCCCTGGGCGCGCGGTCTGTTGCAGACCTTTCGCCGCTACGAGATCGGCGGTCTGACGCTACTCGCCGGTCTCGACGACCCCGAACTGGGGACGTTCTTCGAGAGCTGCCAGTCGGCGCAGGGGGCGTCGGCAACGGCCCACATCCTCGTCGGCCGGGCCGGACTGACAGCCGGCGACGCGACGGCGAGGGCCGTCACCGTCGGCACTGCAGGGCGCTCGGCGCCGCAGTGGCTCACCGCCGAGCAGATGGCGGAGGCCCGCGCCGAGCTCGTCGAGGCCGCGGCCGGCCGCGTTTCCCGCGTCGACCGGTTGCGCGCCCTCGTGGCGCGGCTCGCCCGCAGCGCGGAGAGCGGAGCGCTCGAGCCGCTGGAAATCACTCCCGCCGACTCCGACGACCGCGCCTTCCTGCACGGTCTCGCCGTCGCCCTCGCCACCCTTCGTCTGGGCCGGGCGCTCGGTCTCGCCGGCGAAGCTCTGGACGAGCTCGGGTTCGCGGGCTTCGTGCACGACATCGGATTCCTCGAACCGGCGCCCGACAGCGAGAGCCCGGCCGAACGGCGCGAACGTCATCCGATCCGCGGCGCCGCGCGCCTCGCCGCGCTCGAAGGGCTCCCCGATCTCGCCGTGCTGGTCGCCTACGAGCACCACCTGCGCTTCGACCGCTTGCCGAACTACCCGCCGACTCCGACGGCGCGGGCGCCGCTCGCCGCAGCCCGGGTGGTCGCGGTCGCCGACAC
Source organism: Thermoanaerobaculia bacterium (assembly GCA_018057705.1). NCBI lineage: Bacteria > Pseudomonadati > Acidobacteriota > Thermoanaerobaculia > Thermoanaerobaculia bacterium. Next base: position 173,426 of record JAGPDF010000001.1, read on the forward strand.
CTGGGTGACGCTGCGCTCGCGCGGCGAGTTGCCCGCTGGCGAGGCGATCGCCCTGCTACACAGCCGCGCCGGGACTTTCCTCGATCCGGCGCTGGTCGAGCTCTTCGCGGCGCTCCTCGAGCCCCCGGCGGGCTGAAGGCGCTTGGCCCGCGCCCCCGACGTGCGACGGCCGGCGGGGAGCGTCTCAGACGGCGAAGCCGACGGTCGGAAGGAAGCGCGGCGCCTGGCGCGCCCGGCTCGCCTGTTCGAAGCCGTGGGCGAAGCGGATCAGTTTCGCCTCGCTCCACGCCGTGCCCATGAAGGACAGTCCCCAGGGGAGGCCCTGGACATGGCCGGCGGGCACGGTGATGTGCGGGTAGCCTGCGACCGCGCACGGCGAGGTGGCCGCGCCGCCGAAGTGATCGCCGTTCAACCAGTCGGTGAGATAGGCCGGACCCATGGTCGGGCAGACCAGGGCGTCGAGCCTCTGCCCGGTGAGCGCGGCGTCGATCCCTTCGCCGCGCGACAAACGCAGATTCGTCGCGAGCGCCCGCGAGTAAGCATCTTCGGTGAGCGGCCCCTTGGTCTCCGCCAGTTCGAAGATCTCCTGTCCGAACCAGGGCATCTCTTCCTTCGCATGCCGGCGGTTCCAGTCGATAAGCCCGGCGAGCGTGCGCGGCGCCCCGGCGTCTCCGGCGTCCCTGGCCGCGGGGAGGCCCGCGAGGTAGGCGTTGAGCCCGTGCTTGAACTCGTAGAGCATGACCTCGTACTCGGTCGCGTCGTACTCCCCAGCGTGCGGGATCTCGACCGGGTCGACGAGTACGGCGCCGAGCTCGCGCAGCAGGGTGAGTCGCGCCTCCATCTGGCGGTCGATCTCCGGATGCCAGCCGAAGAACTTGCGCACCACCCCGAGGCGCGCGCCGGCCAGGCCGTTGGCGTCGAGCGCCCGGGTGAAGTCGCCCGCTTTGCCGGCCGACGCCGCGGTTGCAGGATCGAGGAGATCCGTGCCGGCCATGACGGAGAGCAGGATCGCCGCGTCGGCGACGCTGCGGCACATCGGCCCGGCGGTGTCCTGCGTCGAGGAGATCGGAATGATGCCGCCGCGCGAGACCAGACCGACGGTCGGCTTGAGGCCGACCAGGCCGCACATCGAAGCCGGACAGAGGATCGAGCCGTCGGTCTCGGTGCCGATGCCTCCCGCGGCCAGGTTCGCGGAAACGCCGGCGCCGGTGCCGCTCGACGACCCGCACGGATTGCGGTCGAGGGCGTAGGGGTTGCGCACCTGCCCACCGCGGCCGCTCCAGCCCGAAGTCGAGCGCGTCGAACGGAAGTTCGCCCATTCGGAGAGGTTCGTCTTGCCGAGCACCACCGCCCCGGCGGCGCGCAGCCGGCCGACGAGAAAGGCGTCCTTCGCGGCCATCGATCCGGCAAGTGCGCGGGAGCCGGCCGTCGTCTCCATCCGGTCGCCGGTGTCGATGTTGTCCTTGAGGATCACCGGAATGCCGTGCAGCGGACCGCGCACCTTTCCGGCCGCCCGCTCGCGGTCGAGCGCCTCGGCGATCTCCAGCGCCTGCGGGTTGGTCTCGGCGATCGCATTCGTCCCGTGCCCCCCGGCCCAGGAGCGGTCCACCTCGGCGATGCGTCCGACGTAAAGCTCGACCAGCCGCCGCGAGCTCCAGCGACCGGAGGCGAGCCCGGCGGCGAGGTCGCGGATGGAGAGCTCCTCGAGCTCGAACGGCTTCGGGGTGGCTGGGCCCGGAGCCTGCGAGTCCGGCACTTGCGCGTCCGGCACTTGAGCATCCGACGCCGCGCTCTGGGCGAGCGCCGCGTCGCCCATCGCGGCAGTCGCGAGCACGGCGCCCCCGACAGTCCCCAGCAGCTCTCGACGATTGAGTCCTCGGCCCTGCGGATCGGCGGGTTTCACGCGAACTCTCCTTGCCCGGCGCGACTCTCGAATCGGTGAAGGGTGAGGCCCTACTCTAAGCCGAAAGCTCGTCCAGGGTCGCCGTGAGGAGCTGCCAGAACCGGCCGACCGAAGGGATCAGGACGCGTTCGTCGGGCGAATGTGGAAACTCGATCTGCGGACCGAACGAGCTCATGTCCATGCCGGGGAACTTCTCCCCGATGAGCCCGCACTCGAGTCCGGCATGGATCGCCTGGATCGCCGCCTCCTTGCCGAACGTCGCGACATGCACCCGCTTGAGCGTCGCGAGGAGCGCCGAGCTCATGTCCGGCTTCCAGCCCGGGTAGCCCTCGCTCTGCGTCGCCTCGCCGCCGGCGAGCTCGGCATAGGCCGCGATCCGCTGCTGGGTGGCGCGCAGGCAGGACGTCACCGAGCTGCGGTTGCTCTGATGGACACGCAGGGTCACGCCGTCGGTGCGCACCTTGGCGAGGTTGGTGCTCGTCTCGACCAGGCCGGGGAGATCGCGGCTCATCGCGAGGACGCCGTGAGGGAGGGCGACCAGGAGCGCGAGCACACGCCGGGTCGTCGCATCCGACCAGACCTCGGCGGGGACCTCGCTGGCGGCGACCGCCGCGACCTCGACGCGCACCCCCTCCTCGACACCGGCGAGCTCACTGGCGATCGTCGCGACTTGCGCCGCGAGGGCGCTCTCGAAGCGCTCCAGCTCGGCGTTGGCGACGCGCACCATCGCGGTGGCCTCGCGCGGGATCGCGTTGTGCATGTTGCCGCCTTCGATCCGCACGACCTCGAACTGGAACTCGCGCCAGAGCACCTGGAGGGAGCGTGCCAGAAGGGCGATCGCATTGCCGCGCTGGAGGTGGATGTCGACCCCGGAATGGCCGCCCTTGAAGCCGGTGAGACGGACCGAGAGGGCCGTCAGAAGCTCGGCGCCGAACATCGTCTCGAGAGGCATCGCAAGGTCGGTCCCGGCGCCGCCGGCGCAGCCGACGTAGATCGCGAACTCCTCCTCGGTGTCGAGGTTGAGCAAGCGCCGGGAGGCGAGGCTCCGGGGGTCGAGCCCGGCCGCGCCGGTCAGGCCGGTCTCTTCGTCGATGGTGAACAGCAGCTCGAGCGGCCCGTGAACGATCTGCGGCGACTCCATGAGCGCCAGCATCGCCGCAACGCCGATCCCGTTGTCCGCCCCGAGCGTGGTGCCGGTGGCGTAGAGGTAGTCGCCCTCCTGCCGCGGCCGAATCGCATCCACGGCGAAGTCGAACTCCACATCCGAGTTCTTCTCGCAGACCATGTCGAGGTGCGACTGCAAGGCGAGCGGCGCCGCGCCCTCCCGACCGGGCGTCGCCGGCAGCTGGACGACGACGTTGCCGGCGGCGTCCGTGGCGGCGGCGAGGTTCTGCGCCGCGGCCACGGCGCGCACGTACTGCCGCATCCCCTCTTCGTTCTTCGAGCCACGTGGGATGGCGAGGATGTGATCGAAATGCCGCCAGAGAGCCGTCGGTTCGAGCGCGCTGACAAAGGTCGCGGAGAAATTGTCGGAGGTGGTCATGACTCTATTGTAGGGAAAAACCGTGACAGTTACCCTTTTTCAGCTCACCGCACCTGCGCGCCAAGTGAAGCGTTGAGGCGCTGAAAAAGGGGTAACTGTCACGGTTTTTCCCGATAGGCTTCGCCGACGCTCAACCTACTGGAGATCCCATGGCCACGAATGCCCCGACCGAGCAGAACTTCGCCAACCACACCCAGCAGCTGCCGCCGCTCTATACGGCCGCCGCGCTCGTGCTGGCCGTGAACCTCCTCTGGACGCTCTGGATCCTCGTGCGCTTTCCGTCGTTCGCGAGCGCGCTCGCCGTCCTGACCGCAGCGGCGCTCATCGTCGTCGGCCTCTACGCCCGCACCAACGCGCTGGTCGTCCAGAACCGGGTGATCCGGCTCGAGGAGCGCCTGCGCCTCGCCAGCCTCCTGCCCGCCGACCTCGCGGCGCGGATCGGCGAGCTCTCGACGGGCCAGCTCATCGCCCTGCGCTTCTCGAGCGACGCCGAGGTCGCCGAGCTCACCCGCGAGGTCCTCGCCGGCGACATCCAGGACAAGAAGGTGATCAAGGGCAAGATCCGGAGCTGGCGCGCCGACTTCCTGCGCGTCTGAGGCGGCTCCGGCTAGAAAGCGGTCGGTGGCGGCAGCGCCTTCGGCCAGAGGAGCCAGAGGCGGCCAGGCTGTTTCATGCGGCCGGCGATCGCTTCGGCCTCGGCACCGGCCCCCCAGAAAAGGTCGCCGCGCACCGGCCCCTTGATGGCGCCGCCGCGATCCTGCGGCACCATCAGGCGACGCAGCGGCGACTCTTCGAGCCGGCCCAGCTCGGGCAGCGCCGGCAGCGTCGAATCGAGCCAGAGCGGCAGGCCGTACGGCAGGAACCGACTGTCGATCGCGAGGGATCGCCCCGGCGTCAGCTCGACCCCGGCGGCGCCGACCGGCGCACCGGGCAGAACGCGGAAGAAGACGTAGGAGCGGTTGGCGCGCATGACTTCGTCGGCCTCCGCAGGATGGGTCCGCAGCCAGTGGCGAATCGTCTGCAGCGAGACCGCTTCGCGCGTGAGCTCGCCGCGCTCGATCAGGACCTTGCCGATCGCGGTGTAGTCGTGGCCATTCTGCCCGGCGTAGCCGATGCGAACGATCGAGCCGTCCGGCAGGACGACCCGACCCGACCCCTGAATCTGCAGGAAGAAGAGCGCTACCGGATCTTCCACCCAGAGCATCTCGAGGCCGCGGCCCGAGAGCGCGCCGCTCTCGATCTCGGCGCGGTCCCAGTAGGGGCGGAAGGTGCCGCCGCGCATCATGCCGGTGATCTTCCGGCCGGCGAGATCGCCCTTGAAATCGCCCAGATCGACGACCAGCTGGTCGCGCGGCGCGAGATAGACCGGATGGACGAACGGCGCCTTCTTCTTGCGCGCCCCGGCGATCTCGGGCTCGTAGTAGCCGGTGAACAGACCCTCACGGTCGCCGCGGTTGGTGATCTGCCAGGGAGAGAACTTCTGTTCCAGGAAGCGGCGCACGGCCGCGTCGTCTCCGGGCGGCAGCGCGGCCGCGTCGCGGCAGAGCGCCCGCCAGAGATCGGACGCTCCGGCGAGGACGGTTCCGAGGTTACCGCCCGAGCCCTCTTTGGGCCTCCCGATGCACGATCCGAGGAGCGCCGGGAGCGCCTCGGACACGCGGTCCGTCTGAAAGCCCTCGAGGTCGGCGAACGAGGCCGCCGAGACGACCAGCCGGTCCTCGGGCGGAGCAACAGGGACGGTGACGGGGACCGCTCCGCGCACAGCGATGGCGGCCGGCGACTCCCGCAGCTGCGCGAGAGCCCAGTAGGCGACGGCGCAAGCCGCAACGGCGAGGCCGGCGGTGGCGAGTGCGAGCCGGCGCCAGAAGGCGACGGCGCGCAACCGCGGCTGCGACGGCGGATCGAAACGCACCCCCGGCCGCGGGGGCTCGCCGGAAGGCACCTGCGACGGCAACTAGAGCTTGAACACCATCAACGTCATGTCGTGCTGGTTGCCGTCCGGATCGGTGCCGTAGCCGGGCACCTCGTACGAACGGAAGCCGAGCTCGGCCAGCACGCGGATGGCGTCCTCTTCGAGGTCGGTGATCAGCATGCAGTTGAGGTGCTTCAGCCCCAGCCCGCGCGCCGTATCGATGAAGTGGTTGATGAGCAGCGAACCCAGCCCGACGCCGCGGAACTCGGGATCGATCGTCCACTTGACGCGGCCGGCGAGACGCAGCGGGCCGTGCTCCCGCCGGTGCAGCGTCGCATCGGCGACGATCCGCTTGCCGTCCAGGGCGAGAATCGGCATCACCTTTTCGTAGTCGAGCTCCACGCCCCAGCGCTCGACGACGGCGCGGTCATCGATGCGGTGCCACGCGAATCGCCGATTGGCCTCGGGCAGATGCTGAAAGAACTCGTACAGCGCGCCGACATCGCGCTTGGCGAACGGGCGCAGCATGACGCGTCGGCCGTCGCGAAGCACGGCCTCCTGCGGGAAACGATGCGGCATGAATCCTCCTCCTAAGAGACAGCCTGGGGCGGCGGCTGGCGGCACGGGTCAGCGACCGGAGCCACCGGAGCCACCGGAGCATCGAGAGCCTACCAAAGGAAAGCGGGCCCGGTCTTCGGGGGCGATTCGGGGGGTGGGGG